>JBPCWF010000067.1:0-4292 GCA_051009775.1 Hyphomicrobiales bacterium
GGCTAAGGTGAAAGCTGGCGGTTGAGTCCAACGCTCAAACCGGCTTCGGGGACGACGGGGAGCGCAAGCGTACCACCAACCTAAACGCAGGATGAACGGCGGCTTCAGCGCCGGTTCAATGGGGTCCTTGTAGAACGGCGCCATCCATTGAACAGGAGGAAGCAGTGAACAGAACATCATTTGCAAGACGGGCAGGGCTTGCCGTGGGCGCAATCGCGCTCCTGGCCGCCGTGACCCTGCCGACCGTCGCCAGTGCCTGTGCGTTCTGCGGCACTTACAGGGTCGTCGGTGTCGAGGTCTGGGACGTGCTCAACATCCGCTCCGGCCCGTCGGTCAGGTTCCAGGTGGTCGGCGCCATGCCGCCGGACGCCGTGGGCGTCGTGATCACCGGCCCGTGCGAGGGCAACTGGTGCCGGATCTCCTATTTCGCGAAGTCCGGCTGGGTGAACACCAACTACCTCGCGGTAGTCAACTGATCGACCTGTCAGGCCGCGCGGCACCGGTCTCCCAGTAGGGTCTGGGGCCATAGATCCCGGCCAGGAAGTCTATGAAGGCGCGGACCCTTGTCGGCATCAGCCGGCTGTGCGGGTAGATCGCATAGATCGCGTGACCGATCGGCGCCCACTCTGGCAGGACCGCCCGGAGACGGCCCTCGCGGATGTCGTCGCCGACCTCCCACATGGACTTGAGCGCAAGCCCCGCGCCGCCGCGGGCCCATTCGAGAATCGCCTCGCCGTCGTCGGAGTCCAGGTTGCCGGCAACCGGAACCGTGGCCGCGCCGCCGGGACCTTCGAGCGTCCATTGAAACTGTTGCGAGCCGGGAAACCGGAGCAGCAGGCAGTTGTGGTTGAGCAGGTCATCCGGCTCCCGGGGCTCCCCGTGTTTTTCCAGATAGTCCGGCGCGCCGACGATCACGCGCGTGTTCGAGGCGAGCTTCTTCATGATGAAGCTGTAGGCCTTGATGTCGGCGATCCTGATCGCGACGTCCGTGCCTTCCTGGATCACGTCGGTCAGCCGGTCGCTCAGATGGAGCCGCACCTGCACGTCCGGATGACGCTCGGTGAAGGCCGGCATGAACGGCGCCACATGGCGGCGCCCGAAGCCTGCCGGCGCCGTCACCGTGATTGCGCCGCGCGGTCGGTTCGAACCCGAGCCGATGGTCGATTCGATGAGCTCGATCTCATGCAGGATCTTGGTGCAATGCTCGTAGAACTGCTGGCCTTCCTCGGTCAGGTTGACCCGTCGCGTGGTGCGGTTCAGGAGCCGCACGCCGAGCCGTTTTTCGAGCTTGGCGATGCGGTTCGACACCACCGCCGCCGACAGCCGCAAATCCCGCCCCGCCGCCGACAGGCTCTTCAGTTCCGCGGTGCGCGCGAACACCGCCCAATCGGAGACGTCGGCCATGTTTGATTTTTCCGTATTTCTTTAAAGTCTTTCCGATTTTCATGATTATCTTTATAATCGTCAAGGCCCGCGGACCTGCGTTAGAACGGGGGTGAGCGGTGTAACCGCCGCTCGATCCGCAGGGCCAAACGGGGTGATCTGACCGCCATGACCGCATTGCTGTTCGACTGGGCGAGCCTGCTGCTGCGCTGGGCGCATCTCCTAGCGGGGATCATGTGGATCGGCACGTCGTTCTATTTCATCTGGCTCGATTCAAGCCTGCGCAAGCGCGACCAGGACGACCAGACGCTGGCCGGCGAGAGCTGGATGGTCCATGGCGGCGGCTTCTACCAGGTGGAGAAATATCTGGTTGCGCCGGAAAAACTGCCCGAGGAACTGCACTGGTTCAAATACGAGGCCTATCTCACCTGGCTCACCGGCTTCGGCCTGATGGCGATCATCTACTACTGGGGCGCAGAGGCGTTCATGATCAATCCTAAGGTCATGGATCTCACGCCGGCGCAGGCGATCGGCTTGAGCATCGGCTCTCTGGTCGCGGGCTGGGTGGTCTACGACCTGATGTGCCGCTCGCCGATCAGCCATCAAACCGGGCTTCTGGCCGCCGGCGTGTTCGTCCTGATCGCCTTGGCCTCGGTCGGTTATACGCATGTCTTCAGCGGCCGCGCCGCCTTCATCCATATCGGCGCCTTCATCGGCACCATCATGGCGGCCAACGTGTTCCTCGTAATCATCCCGAACCAGAAGAAGGTCTTTGCCGACCTGGTCGCGGGCCGGACGCCCGATGCCAAATACGGCCTTCAGGCCAAGCAGCGGTCGCTCCACAACAACTACCTGACGCTGCCGGTCCTGTTCATGATGATCTCCAACCACTATCCGATCGCCTATTCGGGCTCGCTGGGTTGGCTGGTTGCGATCGGCGTGGTGGTCGCCGGCGGCCTGATCCGCCATTTCTTCAACCAGTTCGACGCGGACAAGCTCGACTGGTCCGGCAGGGTCGCCCTGCCCATGGGCGTGCTCGCGATCCTCGCCCTGATCGTTGTGACCGCGGGCCGGGTCGGCGGCGCGGGGGGCGGCGAGAAAGTCGCCTTCACCTCCGTGCACGGCGTGATCATGACCCATTGCGTCTCGTGCCATTCCGCCAGCCCGGCCAACGAGGATTTCGAGGAGGCGCCGGGCGGCGTCATGTTCGACAGCGCCGACGACATCAGGCGCCGCGCCAGCCAGATCCTCGCCCAGACCGTCTTGAGCGACGCCATGCCGCTCGGCAACATGACCGAAATGACCGAGGATGAACGCAAACTGCTTGCCGACTGGGTGGCGCAGGGCGCAGAGATCGACTAAGTCTGAAACGGTGGAGGTCGGATCTGTGAGTGCGGGTTCAAGTCAAGGCAACGGCGGCGCGCCCTATCCAAGGGACATGGTGGGTTATGGCCGCACGCCGCCCGACCCGGATTGGCCGGAGGGCGCACGGATCGCGGTGCAGTTCGTGATCAATTACGAAGAGGGCGGCGAAAACTCCATCCTCCATGGCGACGCGGCGTCGGAAGCGTTCCTGTCAGAAATGGTCGGCGCCGATCCGTGGCCCGGCCAGCGCCACCCGAACATGGAATCGATCTACGAATACGGCTCGCGCGCGGGCTTCTGGCGCCTGTGGCGCCTGTTCACCGCCCGCAGCATGCCGGTCACGGTCTACGGCGTCGCCATGGCGCTCGAGCGCAACCCGGAAGCGGTCGCCGCGATGAATGAAGCGGACTGGGAGATTGCCAGCCACGGCCTGCGCTGGATCGAATATAAGGACTTTTCCGAGGACGAGGAGCGCCGCCACATGGCGGAGGCGATCCGCATCCATACCAATGTGACCGGTCAACGGCCGCTCGGCTGGTACACCGGCCGCTGCTCCGAGTTCACCCGAGATCTTGTGATCGAGGAGGGCGGTTTCCTTTACAGTTCGGATTCTTATGCCGACGATCTGCCTTACTGGGTGAAGGGTCCGACCGGTCCCCATCTGGTCATTCCCTACACGCTCGACGCCAACGACATGCGCTTTGCCAGCGCCCAGGGCTTCAACTCCGGCGACCAGTTCTACACCTACCTGAAAGACAGCTTCGACGTGCTCTACGCGGAAGGCGAAACCGCGCCCAAGATGATGTCGGTCGGGCTTCATTGCCGCCTCGTCGGCCGGCCGGGGCGGGCAGCGGCGCTTGCCCGGTTCCTCGACTACGTGCAAGGCCACGACAAGGTCTGGGTTGCGCGCCGCATCGATATTGCGCGCCACTGGCACGACAATCATGCTCCGCAGGGAGCCGGATCGTGAGCGAGCGCTGGATTGCCGCCAAGCCGGATCCCAGGGCGGAGGCCATGGCCAGGGAGTGGATCGACCTTGCCCACCCTCGGCTCGGCTCGGAAGTGATCTTCGCGACGGACGACTTCTTCGCGCCCAGGGAGCGCCTGATCGACCCCGCGCCGCCGATCTTCGTGCCGGACAAGTATGACGACAACGGCAAGTGGATGGACGGGTGGGAGAGCCGGCGCAAGCGCGTCGCTGGTCACGATCATTGCGTCCTGCGCCTCGGCCATCCGGGCCGCATCCACGGGCTCGACATCGACACCAGCCACTTCACCGGGAATTATCCACCCGAGGCGTCGATCGATGCTTACGCGGGCGAGGACGATCCCGGCGACAATGCGCAGTGGCATGAACTGGTGCCGCGCCGGCCGCTCGACGGCGACAGCCATCACGTGATCGAGATTTCCGACGACGCGGTCTGGAGCCACCTGCGCCTGAACATATTCCCCGACGGCGGCGTCGCCCGGCTTCGGGTGTTCGGCGAAATCCACAAGGACTGGTCGGAGGTCGGCCCCGGCGACCTGATCGACCTCGCGGCCCT
>JBPCWF010000068.1:0-4644 GCA_051009775.1 Hyphomicrobiales bacterium
AAGGACGACCTGGGCGACGATCGCCGCCTCAAACATAGCTGTCGGGATGTCCGATCGACAGGTCGCGCCGCGCCGAGGTGATGCTGACCGAATAGCCCGCGATAACGTCCACCAGGGTGATGACGACGAGCAGGAAGAAAGTCGAAGTCGCCGCCTTGCCGACAAGAATGAATTCGATCAGGGCGACGATAAACACGACCGTCGACAGAAGGTGGTCGATGATCGCGCCCGCCCCCGTGCGCGTCGCTTTCAGAACCTCGAAGAACAGCAGCACGAGGGCGATCAGAATCAAGAGATCGGAGACCTGGAACGTCCACAGCACGCCCGAAACCATGGTGAGCGAGAAGATCTCGCCGTTGAGGCTGATGCCTGTGAAAAAGACGACGATGTTGTACGCCAAGAGCACAATGATCAGGAGGGGGAAATGCAGCTTCATGCGGCCGGTCTCCGATGGCAGAAGGTTTCGCGGGCACTATACACTGCCAAGCCAATGGGCCAACAAAAAGGGCGGCTGTGGACACCGGCGGCGGGCCCACACACCAACGTCATGCACGGACCTGATGCGTGCATCTCGCTTGCGGTGTCAATGTTATGAAATGCCCGCGTCACGCGAGGGCATGACGTAGGAAGACAGTGACGTCAGCCAGACGCGCGGGCGTCAGTACTCTTCCTTGGGCTCCAGGATCTGCTGGCCCTTGTAGAGACCGGTCTTGAGGTCGATATGATGCGGCCGGCGCAGCTCGCCCGTCTCCTTGTCCTCGATATAGGAGACGCGCTCTGACGCATGACCGGAGCGCCGGTGACCGCGTTTTGACCGCGTGACCTTCTTTCTTGGCACTGCCATGATGTCACTCCTCGAACGTAAAAGCGCGCGGGAACTATCTGTCGCGCGCACGTCATCGTGTCGGATAGTTGCGAATTTGGCCGCCTTATACTGGCTTGCGGCGGAAAACGCCAGAGATATTCCGCCTCCCTGCGCCGAAGCCGCAGGCGGTTTTCGCCCGGCACGCGGACCGTCCCTGTTATAACCGATCACCGTGTGTTGATTTTGGCCGGCTGGCGTGTTCTGCAATCTTTTCGGGATCCGCCCGGAAGGAACGAAACGATGGAAGCCTCACTGCTGATCGCCCGGATCATCGGCCCTCTGTTCACGCTGATCGCGGTGGGCATGCTGTTCAACCGGGAGACCTACGGCGTCATCATGGCGGAGTTCGTCGAAAGCCGCGCGCTGATCTACCTGTCCGGCGCCATCGCCCTCGTCACCGGCATCGTCATCGTTCACTTCCACAATCTGTGGGTCGCGGACTGGCGCGTCATCATCACGGTGATCGGATGGATGTCGCTCTTCAAGGGCGTGGTCCGGATCGTCTATCCGCAGGCCGTCCGCAAGGTCGGCAAGCGGTTCATCAAACATGCCCCGCTCATGACCGGCAGCGCCGTCGTTATCCTGGTGCTGGGCGCCTTTCTGACGGTCAAGGGCCTGTCGGCCTGACCGGCTGGCGGGAAGCCCCTTGCGTCCCCGGCCGCCGATGCGCGAGCATGGACGCGAACATGGCAGACCGGGTTTGATTGGGGCACCCGGCCGCGACCCGAGGATGACCTGCGATGAGCCATTCCCCTGACAGCAAAGTGGCGCTTGTGATCGGCGCCGGCGACTTTCTCGGCGGCGCGATTGCCCGGCGTTTCGCCCGCGAGGGCTTTCATCTTGTTGTCACCCGCCGGCGCGGCGATCTTGATGGCGTCACGGGTGCGATCCGCGACGCCGGCGGCGAGGCGACCGCCATCCATTCCGATGCCCGCGACGAGGACCAGGTGGTCGACCTGATCGAGCGGATCGAAACCGGGATCGGGCCGATCGAGGTCTTCGTGTTCAATGTCGGCGGCAATGTCCGCTTCCCGGTCCTGGAGACCACCGCCCGGGTCTACACCAAGGTCTGGGAGATGTGCGCGTTGGCGGGTTTTCTGAACGGCCGCGAGGTCGCCCGCCGCATGGTCGAACGCGGCCGCGGCACCATGCTGTTTACCGGCGCCACTGCGAGCGTGCGCGGCGCGGAGGGCTTCGCCGCCTTTGCCGGCGGCAAGCATGCCTTGCGCGCCCTGGCCCAGAGCATGGCGCGCGAACTCGGGCCCAAAGGCATCCACATCGCCCATGTGGTGATCGACGGCGCCATCGACACCAAATGGACCCGCGAGATGTTCCCGGAATGGTTCGAGAACCGGCCCGCGGACGGCGTCATGCAGCCGGATGAGCTGGCCGAGATCTACTGGCACCTGCACAGCCAGCCACGCTCTGCCTGGACCTTCGAGACCGATGTCAGGCCCTATGTCGAGCCGTGGTAACCGAACAACGCGAGGAGAGTTGAACCGTGAGCAAGAACGTTGACTTCTATTACGATTTCGGCAGCCCGACCGCCTATCTCGCCTGGACCCAGCTGCCCGCGATGTGCGCGCGCCACGGTGCCTCGATCACCTACAAGCCGATCCTGCTGGGCGGCCTGTTCAAGGCGATCGGCAGCAACACGCCGGTGGCGCTCAAGCCCAAGGCCGAGTGGATGATGGCCGACATCCCCCGCTTCGCCGAACGCTATGGCGTGCCTTTCGCCATGAACCCCTATTTCATCATCAACACCCTGACCATCATGCGCGGCGCGGTGTGGGCCCAATCGGCCGGTGTGATCGAGCCCTATAACAAGGCCATGTTCGAGGCCGTCTGGGCCAACGAACGCAACATGGCCGAGATCGACGAGATCGTCGCGGTCACCACCGAAGCCGGGCTCGATGCCGCCGCCATGGGCGAAGCCGTCCAGCAGCCGGACATCAAGCAGGGTTTGATCGCGAATACGGAAGAGGCGGCAGAGCGGGGTGTCTTCGGCGCACCCACCATGTTCGTCGCCGACGAGATGCATTTTGGTCAGGACCGGCTCGACTGGGTTGAACAGGCGTTGTCGCGGACATGAAGCCGGCCGATGGCCGGATCACACTAGCCGCCACGCACCAATAACATCATATACACTCGATATGAACGATACAATGTAAAGTGTCTATAGTTACTATTTTGATACTGTAATCACCGTGATCCGCCTGGAATTTCGTTGAGGCTGCCCCGATATCGAGGCAGCCTCCTTCTTGTAAGCCATGCGGTCCAGCCGCCGGCGGGAGGACCCATCAGGGTGCGGCGTGCTTTCCGAGGAAGCCTTCGATCATTGCCGCCAGGTAGGCCGGCGTCTCCTGCATCGGATAATGGCCGGCATCGGTGATGAACGTAAGCTCGGCGTTCGGATACCATTGCCCGAAGCTCGCCCTGAGCTTGGGCTCCTGGAACCCGGGGAGATCGTTGCGCCCGCCGATCACGAGCATCGGGGTCGCCACCCTGGCACCGGCCGCTTCGGCGGAAAAATCGGTATCGAGCCACATCTTGTAGTACCCCTTCATGGCGTCCGGATCCGAGGTCTCGATATTGCGCTGGACCTTCATCTGCGCCCATTTCGCGCCCAGTTTGCCGCCGGTCAGGGCGCCGAAGGCCTGTGCCGCCACATCCGGGTCGTCGATCGCGGCCCACAGAAAGGACCGGTCCTCTTCGCTCGCCGGATAGCCGTCGGCCGAGACCGGTGTGATCGCCACCAGGCTCTTCAGGCGTTTCGCGCCGCCGGTCCAGTCATCGATGGCCAGCCGCTGCACCGTCATGCCGTTCATCGAGTGGCCGACCACATGGAACCGGTCAAATCCGAGATGATCGGCCAGATGCACCACGTCGGAGGCCACCTCCCCGGCCGTATAGGCGCCCTTCAGCCTGATCGAGCGCCCGTATCCGCGCACGTCTGCGAACACATAGGTGAAGGCCTGTGCGTCCAGATATGCCTTCAGGGGAGCATAGTTCTGCGCATCGCCCATCCAGTCGTGCAGTAGGATGACTTTCTCCGCGCCCGTGCCATAGACTTCATGGCCGAGCACGTGTGCTTCGGCTCCGGACGCGGCATCCGGCAGGGATACGAAGGTGGAGATGGCGCCCGCGAGAGCCAGAGCAGGCAAAACGGGCGTGCGTGTCTTGGTCATGGAATGTGTTCTCTCGATTGGTTTGCTTATGACACATACCAAAATATCTCTATTAGTCAGGTCGACAAGTACGCACTAATAATGTACATAGTATCATATTTTATACTTAAGGGATCGCGATGGGACGGAAACAGCGCCACAAGGTCTATACCGATTGCCCGGTCGAGGCGGCGATGGATATCGTCGGCGGCAAGTGGAAGCCGGTAATCCTGCTTAACCTGAGCGAAGGCACCAAGCGGTTCAACGAGCTGCGGCGGCTCATGCCCAACACCACCCAGCGCATGCTGACGCTTCAGCTTCGCGAGCTGGAGGCCGACGGCATGGTGCATCGCGAAGTCTATGCGCAGGTCCCACCCAAGGTGGAATACACACTGACGGAGCGGGGCCGGACATTGACCCCGGTGCTTGAGACCCTGCGCGAATGGGGCACGAAATACGCCCTGTCCGGCGTCCCGGCTGCCCCCGCGGCCGCGGAAAAGGCACGCGAACCCGAACCCCCGGTGCAAAAACCGGACCCGGCGCCCGCCGCCGATGAGCCGGCCCCGGTGCGCAGTGAGCCCGGCCCCGCCGCCGCCACATCGGGCCGCCCCT
>JBPCWF010000069.1:0-4028 GCA_051009775.1 Hyphomicrobiales bacterium
GCCCGAACACATCCGCGGCTACGGTCATGTCAAGGAGAGCCATATCGCCGAAGCCAAGGCGATGGAAGCCGGGCTGTTGCAGAAGTTCGGCGCGGCCGGGGCGGCCGGGGCCGAGCGCAAGAAAAAGGTGGCGTAACGTCTGCATGGCGTGCACATGCGCACGCCGCTCTACCCGGCACGATTGACCCGGCGGCACAGGCCGCCGCTCCTTGCATTATCCGATGTTTTTTGCGCCGTCCGATCGATCCGGTTTCGCCGTCTACATTCCGGCAAATTTCATGCTTAGGATTGAGAGACTGTGAGGGTTGATCAGTGTTCAGACGAACCCGGCCCTACACATGTTCCGGTGGGTGGTTGCCGGCCCGAGGCCCGGACAGGCCGTTCAAGCCGCCCCAAATGCGGATACAAGCCCATGAATCGAGCGTGTGTTACGTGAAGTATTGACAGAGTTGTATTAGGCAGTACACTCACCAATACGTTTATCAGAAATCTGGGGGGCACCTAGACTGCTCGCAGTAGTGCGCGGTAGCGGTAACTTGATCTATTTTGCTTATTTTATATTGAGTAGATACTTGTAATGCCTCGCGCAAAACGCGTGAGAGGTGGTTTGCGCCAGTAAATAAAGGGAGGTTGGCCAGATGGCGGATTACATCAAAACTCTGTTGGGCGCCGTTTTGATGGTTGCTTTGTCCGCGGGCACGGTGCGGGCGGAAATCGTGATCGCGATCGTCGGGCCGATCACCGGGCCCGATGCGGTGCTGGGCGAGCAGATGCAACGCGGCGCCGAGATGGCGGTCAAACGCATCAACCAGGCCGGCGGCGTTCTCGGCGAACAGTTGGTCCTTCAGGTCGGCGACGATACATGCGAGGTCGAAGACGCCGTCGCCATTGCCAACCAGATGCTCAACAGCCAGGCCGTTTTTGTCGTCGGGCATCTGTGCTCGAGCACATCGATCGCGGCCTCGAAGATATATCACAAGGGCGGCATCCTCCAGATTTCCCCAGGCTCGACCAATCCCGAACTGACCGACCAGGGGCTTGAAAACGTGTTTCGCGTATGCGGCCGCGACGACAAGCAGGGGCCGACGGCGGCCGACTACGTGATCGACGGCAAACTCGGCAGCAAGGTCGCCGTGATCCATGACAAGACGACCTATGGCCAGGGTCTGGCCGACCAATTCAAGAAACACCTGAACAACAAGGGTGTTTCGGAGGTTCTCTATGAGGCGATCGAAAAGGGCGAAAAGGACTTCGGATCGCTGGTGAAGAAGATGAAGTCGAGCGGCGTCGACCTGATGTATTACGGCGGCGCCCATCTCGAGGCGGGACTGATCACCCGGCAGTCGCGCAAGCTCGGGCTGAACGCCAAAATGATGTCCGGTGACGGTCTGTCGACGCGCGAGTTCTGGGACATCACGGGCGAGGCGGGCGAAGGCACGCTGTTCACGTTCGAGGCCGACCCTAGGAAGTTCGGGGCCGCGAACGAAGCCGTTCGCGCGTTCCGGGAGATCGGTTACGAACCCGAAGGCTACACCCTGTTCACCTATGCGGCGGTTCAGGTCTTCGCACAGGCGGCCGAACGTGCCGGCTCCACCAAGATCGACGCCCTGGTCAAGGCGATGAAGGCGGTTGAGTTCAACACGATGAAGAGCCACGCCTTCAGTACGGTGATGGGCAAGCTTGCCTTCGACGACAAGGGCGATCCGGTCGGCGCCGGTTACCGGCTCTACCGCTTTTCGAAAGGCGACTACCAGATGATCGGCAACTGACAGGAAAGCCGATGCTAATCACCAGGCATGTAACGAATTGACCGGGAGCAACACGATGATCCACATAATTCAGACAATCGGCGCCGCGAACGGGCGACTGGCGGCTCCGGCAAAACGGTGTTTGAAGGCCTTGCTGGTTTTGGGCCTGCTCTTCGCGGCTGCCGAACTGGCACATGCGCAAAGCGATCCGGCGAAGGCCGGTTCACAGCCAACGGTCCGCATTCACGGCTCGCCGGCGATCTCCGATCGGCTGATGCGCGATCTGGCAAGCGCGTTCCTGCGCAGCGGGGCCGGTTCTTCTGAGGATCAGAACATCCGCATCGGCGTGTCGACGACCGCCGAGGGCGACTTTGTGCTCGGCGCCAAGGATCAGTCGACAGGCGCGCTGCCGACCATCCGCATTCGCGGCAACGGTGCCAACCAGGCACTCGACGACCTGTCGACGGGCGATGCCGATATCGTCGTCGCCTATCGTCCGGTCACGGATTCCGAACATGCCGCGTTCAAGGCCAACGCGTCGGTCGACATGCGCTCGCGCTCGGCGGAATACGTCATCGGCCTGGATGGGATCGAAATCCTCGCGAACAAGGCCAACAAACTGCCCACGATCAGCCGGGAGACGCTACGCGGGATCTACAGCAAGAAGCTCAACAACTGGGGCGAGGCGGGTCTGGTCAACGCCAAGCTTGACGGGCCGATCAGGGCCATCGGTCCCGGTGCCGGGTCCAATGCGACGGAACTTCTGAGAACGCTGGTCATGGAAGGAAAGCCGCCGCTCTATCAGAACAGCCTGGACTGGGGCGGCGGGTTGCCGAAGCTGGTTTCGGCCGATCCGAACAGCATCGGCTTTGTCGGCATGCGCCTGCGCGGCGATAACCGGTCCCTCGACATCGAGGAGTGCGGCGTCACCTATCCGTTCGATCCGTTTGCGATCAAGGCCCAGGACCATCCGCTCGCGGTGCCGCTCTACCTCTATGTCAATTCGGCCACCAAGAACCCGGCGCGCGACGCGTTCCTGAAATTCGTCATGTCGAAGGCAGGCCAGGACATCGTCGGCCGGGATTTCGTCAATCTGGAGGTCGTCCTCGGCGACGATGACAGCACCGCACGGCGGGTTCAGACGGTAAGCCAGCAGAAACCGACCCTGTCCGACAGGCACGACCTGTTCCGCAACGGCATCGGGAATGCGCGCCGCCTGTCGACGACCTTCCGTTTCCGCTTCGACAGCGCCAAACTAGAGCTCGACAGCCGCGGCGAACGCGATCTGGAGGAACTGGTTCAAACAGTGCGCGATTCCGATATTGCGGCGGGGCGGCTGGTTCTGTTCGGGTTCGCCGATGCGCTGGGCCCTGAAGGCTATAATGTCAAGCTGGCGGGGCGGCGCGCCGGGTCTGTCGCCGCGAAACTCCGCTCGCTCGGCCTCAAGATCGCGGACGACCAGGTCGTTGCGATCGGCGAGGATGTTCCCGTCGGCTGCAACACCTTGCCCAACGGCGACGATGACGAGCGGGGCCGCGCGCGCAACCGCCGGGTCGAAGTCTGGGTCCGCAACCAGGCGCAGTAAGTCCCGCCGCCGGCTGGCGGTCAGTCGGGGGAGGTCAGCCAGTCCAGCGCCTGCTGCCGGTCGGACACCGGAAACTGGCGGACGGGGAGGTTTGTCTCGTCCTGCAGGTCCTGGACTTCCGAAGTCCAGTCTGCATCTGCGAGGACGGCAACGCGCTCGAACTTGGAGCGGTACTGCGTGCGGCTGAAGAACCCGATGGACCTGGCCTCTTCGTCCTGCCATCCCTCAAACTCGGCGCTGTCAACCAGCACGCCTTTCGGGTTGGTTTCGGCGATCCGCTCGTTCAGTTCGGGCATGAAGTCAAAGTAGTCTTCCGCGCGGATCTTGCCCGTCACCTTGATGACGAGGACCGATTCTGTCTGTTCTGCCTGTAGCTCGAACATGGTTCCCCAACCGTAGACGTTTCGGTGGCCCGGCTCCGACACCTGAACCCGGCAAGTCCCGGGACGGCCGTCATGCCGGACGTACAGCATAAAATAGGCCAGCCGGGCTTGCGCTGGCAAGACGGCTGTTAAGTGTCAGGGACCAGATATCCCTCCGAACCACACACGAAGGGTCTGGCGGAGACCCGGCGGCAAAGCGCACCCATGGCGCTCTGCCGCCAAACCACCTGTCGCCGCGCCGCAGACCGATTTGGGTGGCCGGCTCCCGCGCCGGCTTCTGCCACGCCGCGAACGAGCTTTTCCATCTTGGCG
>JBPCWF010000070.1:0-3011 GCA_051009775.1 Hyphomicrobiales bacterium
CAGTCGAACGTGTGGCCATCGTGTCGGTAAGCCCAGAACTGCTGACGCTCCATGAGCCGGATCATGGCGTCGGTGATCTGGATTTCGCCGCCGGAGCCCGGGTCCTGCGAAGCCAGCATGTCGAAGATTTCCGGCTGCAGGATATACCGCCCCAGAATCATCAGGTTCGATGGCGCCTCTTTGGCATTGGGCTTTTCGACCATTTCGGTGATCTGGAACGAACGTCCGGTGTCTTCGGCGACGCCGACAATGCCGTAGCGATGGATATGCTCGCGCGGCACTTCCTCGACCGCAAGGAGGTTGCCGCCGACCTCGTTATATTCGTCCATCATCTGAGCGAGGCAGCCCCGCTCCGCATGGACGAGCACGTCGGGCAGCATCAAGGCGAACGGCTCGTTGCCAACGAGATGGCGTGCGCACCAGACCGCATGTCCGAGGCCAAGCGGCTCCTGCTGGCGGGTGAAGCTGGTTTCGCCGGCGGCCGGCCGCTGTGTTTCCAGAAGCGTCAGTTCCGGTGTCTTGCCCCGGTCGCGCAGGGTTTGTTCGAGTTCGAACTGCTTGTCGAAGTGGTCTTCGATCACCCCTTTGTTGCGTCCGGTGACGAAGATCAGATGTTCAATGCCGGCCTGGCGGGCCTCGTCGACCACGATCTGGATCACCGGCCGGTCGACCACGGTCAGCATTTCTTTCGGCATGGCCTTGGTTGCCGGCAGGAACCGGGTGCCCAGCCCGGCCACCGGAAACACGGCCTTCTTGATCGGTCTGCTCATGATGTACTCTCTGTAAGTCGCGCGGGCGGGTAGGAATGATTACGAGTCTTCAATTATTCTCTGCCAGAGTTACGTTAGCGCGACAACCATTTGCTCCACATATGCCGGGAGAAACGAACTGACATGACGGTATTGGTAACGGGAGGCGCCGGGTATATCGGCAGCCATATGGTGCTCGAACTGCTCGATGCCGGGCAGGACGTCGTGGTTCTGGACAACTTGTCGACCGGTTTCGACTGGGCGGTGCCTCAACCGGCGAAGCTCGTGGTCGGCGATATCGGCGAACGGGCCCTGGTCCTCAAGCTTCTCGAGGACCATGCCATCGACGCGGTGATCCATTTCGCCGGCTCGATCGTGGTGCCCGACAGCGTAACCGATCCACTCGGCTACTATCACAACAACACCGTGAAATCGCGCGACCTGATCGACTGCTGCGTCAAGGCGGGGGTCGGCCGCTTCATCTTTTCCTCGACTGCGGCGGTCTACGGCATCCCCGACGAGAGCCCTGCCTTCGAGAACGCGCTGCTGGCGCCGATCTCGCCCTATGGCTCCTCGAAGCTGATGACCGAATGGATGCTGCGCGACGTCTCGCAGGCCCATGACTTCCGCTATGTCGCCCTGCGCTATTTCAATGTCGCCGGCGCCGATCCCAAGGGGCGCTCCGGCCAGTCGACACCGGCCGCGACCCATCTGATCAAGGTCACCTCGCAGGTCGCGCTCGGCCAGCGCAGCCACCTCAACATCTTCGGCCGCGATTACGACACGCCCGACGGCACGTGCATTCGTGACTATATCCATGTCAGCGATCTGGCGCGTGCTCACTCCAAGGCGCTCGATTACCTGAGTGCGGGCGGCGACAGCGCGGTGTTCAATTGCGGCTACGGCCACGGCGCCTCGGTGCTCGAGGTGATCGGCGCGGTCGAACGGGCCGCCGGATGCGCGATCCCAGTGCAGGACGCGCCGCGCCGCGCCGGTGATCCTCCGGCGCTTGTGGCCGGAGCGACGGGCGCCGGCGAGACGCTCGGCTGGCAGCCGGAGCACGACGATCTCGATCTCATCGTACGGCATGCGCTCGACTGGGAGCGGCGCCTGGCCGAAATGGACGCCGGCAAGGCCACGGCCTGACGGCAGAGGCGATTGCCGCCAGCCTGGAGCAAGGGAGCGTGGGGGCGTGACCGAGTGACACGGAACCGGTTGAGGACGATCCGAACCGGCCATCGTGATCCTCGCGCAGTGGTGGAGCGAAGACGCTCAATGACGTTTGCAAAGTCCTGCCGGGCAGCGGCGATATTTCTGGCCGCCCTGGTTCTGGTTCCAGGCGAGGCCTGCGCGGAAGGGGAGCGGGATCGGTCCTTTGCGGCCTGGGTCGAGACGTTGTGGCCCGATGCGAGGCGCCTCGGCGTGTCGCGCAGGCTGTTCACCACGGCGTTCACGGGGGTGACGCCAGATCCGGCCGTGAACAGATCCAATTCCAATCAGCCGGAGTTCGTCCGGCCCCTGTGGGATTATCTCGGCCGTGCCGTGTCGGACACACGGATCCGGCAGGGCCGCGTCCTGCTCAACAAGTTCGATACCCGTCTGCGCAGGATCGAGCGGCGCTACGGCGTCGACCGTCACATACTGGTCGCGATCTGGGGCATGGAATCCAACTACGGCGGCAACAAGGGCAGCCACAATGTGATCCAGGCTCTGGCGACGCTGGCCTATCGCGGCGAGCGCAGGAGCTACGGCCGCACGCAGCTTCTGGCGGCATTGCAGATCCTGCAGCGCGGCGACATTCCGGTCGACCAGATGAAAGGGTCGTGGGCCGGCGCCATGGGCCACACCCAGTTCATCCCGACCACCTACAACCGCTATGCGGTCGATTTCACGCGTGACGGCAAGCGTGACATCTGGGGCAGCATGAGCGATGCCCTGGCCTCGACCGCAAGCTATCTCAAGGCCTCCGGCTGGCGGACGCGCGAGCCGTGGGGGTATGAGGTGAAACTGCCCGAAGGGTTCGATTTCGCCGAGACCGGTCTCGGCAGCAGGAAGCTGACCGCGGAATGGGTCGGGCTCGGGGTCAAGCGGGTCAGCGGCGCGAAGTTCGCCGAGTGGGCGCGCGATGCGTCGACCATCGTGCCGACGGGCGCGCGCGGGCCCGCGTTCATGGTGTTCGACAATTTCCGGGTGATCATGCGCTACAACAATTCAGTCGCCTACGCGCTCGCGGTAAGCCAGCTGTCGAACCGGTTCAGAAGC
>JBPCWF010000071.1:0-2868 GCA_051009775.1 Hyphomicrobiales bacterium
GGCTTGATGCCTTCGTCGTAGCACTGGAAGGCTTCCATCAGGTAGGGCGTGAGCGCCCTGTTGACCAGGAAGCCCGGCGCGCTCTTGACCGGCAGCGGCAGCTTGTCGATGTCGTTGACGAAGGCCAGCGCCCGGTTCATGACCGCGTCGTCCAGCGCGGCATGAGTGACCACTTCGACCAGCGGCATCATGGCGACCGGGTTGAAGAAATGGATGCCGACGAAACGTTGCGGCTGCTTGAGGCCTTCCGCCAGCTTCTCCAGGAGAATGCTCGACGTGTTGGTGGCGAGGACCGCGCCGTCCTTCATGCGCGCTTCGGCGTCGGAAAAGACCGCATGTTTGATCGCTTCGTCCTCGGGCACCGCCTCGATGATGAGGTCGGCGCGCGCAATCCCGTCACCGGCAAGGTCCGGGATCAGCCGGTCGAGCGCGGCGCGCTGTTCTCCCGGGCGGTGGAGCTTGCGGTCGAACAGTTTTGCGGCCCGCTTGATCGCCGGGGCGATGTATTTTGCCTCGCGGTCCTGGACCGTGACCCGGTAACCGCGCAGCGCCGCCCAGGCGGCGATGTCGCCGCCCATCAGACCGGCGCCGATGACATGGACATGGGCCACGCCGTGGTCGGTGCGCTTGCCGTGCTCCTTGAGCGCCTCGCGCAGGAAGCACACGCGCACCCGGCCCTGAGCCGTGTCACCGGTCAGGAGTTTGGCGAAGGAACGGGTCTCGGCCGCGCGCATCGCCTTTGGATTGCCGCCGTGCTCCTGCCACAGGTCGATCAGGTCGAACGGGGCGGGGTAGTGCTCGGGCTTTGCCTTTTTCGCGGTTTCCCGGCGCATCTGCCAGGCGCTTGCCGCGCGCCCGGGCGTGGACCGCAGGAGTTTTGCGGTCAGGCCGTCGCACGGCCGTCTGGTCTTGAGCTTGCCGCCAAGTGTGAAGTCCACGGCGGCGGCGAGATGCCGTTCCGGCGCCACGGTATCGAGCAGGCCCTGCCGTTTGGCCTTTCGGGCATGGGACGTGCGGCCCGTGAGCATCAGGGTCATGGCCTCGATCGGGGTCATCACCTTGAGCGAGCGCCAGGTGCCGGCAAGACCCGGATGGAGCCCGAGCATGACTTCCGGGAAACCGAGCTTGGCGTCGTCGCGCCCGATCCGGTAGCGGCAGGCGAGCGCAAGCTCCAGTCCGCCGCCGAGGCAGAAACCGTGGATCAGTGCGATCGTGGGCGCCGGGAACCGCTCCAGCCGGTCCAGCACTTCAAGCCCCTGGCGGATCCGGTCCGCCGCGGCGCCGGCATCGGTCATGTTCCTGAAATCGCTGATCTCGGCGCCGGCGATGAAACCGTTCGGCTTGGCCGAACGGATGATCAGGCCTTTGGGCCGAAGCGCTTCGAGCACGCCAAGAAGATCGTTGAACTCGACCAGTACGTCCTCGCTCAAGGTGTTGGTGCTGGCGCCCTTCTTGTCGAGCAGCGCCCATGCGGCGCCCCGGTCGTCCAGATGCCAGCGCCAGTTGTCGAAGGACGGGCCGTCCGGCTGTTCGTCCGCCGGCGCGCCGAAAGTCATAGCCTCCACGGTGAGGTCGACGAGGGCGGCCGAGCGTTTCTTGGTGATCTTGCGCATGACCGTTACATCGCCTCTATCAGCATGGCGCCGCCCATTCCGCCGCCGATGCACTCGGTGGCGACGCCGCGCTTGGCGCCCAGCCGGCGCATGGCATGGATCAGGTGGATGACGATGCGGTTGCCGCTGGTGCCGACCGGATGGCCGAGCGAGATCGCACCGCCGTCGACATTGAGCGTGTCGTGGTCAAGCTCGCCGAAAGCGCCGTCGAGCCCCAGAATGTCCTTGCAGAACTTGGGATCGGTCCAGGCCTTGAGACAGGACAGCACCTGGGCGGCGAAGGCCTCGTTGATCTCCCACGTGCCGATGTCCTCGCGGGTCAGGCCCTGGCGCTTGAGGATCGGGGTCGAGCACATGACCGGGCCCAGACCCATGACGGAGGGGTCGAGGGCTGCCCATTCGCTGTCGACGATCTTGGCCATAGGCTTGAGGCCGTATTTCTTGACCGCCGCATCAGAGGCCAGGATGACCCAGGACCCGCCGTCGGTGATCTGCGAGCTGTTGCCCGGCGTCACCTTGCCGAACGGACGCTCGAAGGCCGGTTTGAGCTTGGCCAGATCCGGCACGGAATTGTTCGGCCTGACCCCGTCGTCGTAATCGTAAACCTTGCCGTCCGGGCCGATCATCGGTTCGAGTTCGTTGAGCCGGCCTTCCGCATGGGCCTTGGCGAGCCTGTGATGGCTGTCGACCGCATATTGATCGGCCATCTCGCGGGTGACGCCGAACTGGTGCGCCAGCACTTCCGCGGTCTGGCCCATATTGAGCTTGACCACCGGATCGGTCAGGCCGCGTATCAGTGCGATGGACGGTGCCAGATAGCGCGGCCGGAAGCGGGCGATCTGCTTCAGTTTGTCGAGCGGGCTGCGGGCGGCGAAGAAACCGCCGAACCAATGGGTCGCTTTTTCCGAGAACATCAGGGGCGCGTGGCTCAGCGCCTCGGTGCCGCCGGCCAGGATCAGGTCGGCGCCTCCATCGGCGATATAGCGGTAGCCGACATCGATCGACTGCATGCCGGATGCGCAGTTGCGCTGCACGGTCCAGCCCGGAACCTCCGGACCGCAGCCGAGCCTGAGCGCCGCGACCCGGCCGGGATTGACTTCGTCGGCGTGGACATTCACGCAGCCAAGAATGACGTCGTCGAACTCATGCGGCTCGAACGGCTGGCGCAGCAGCAAGGGCCGGCCGGCATGGACCGCGAGGTCCACCGGCGTGAACGGGCCGGGGCCGGTGCGGGCCTTGATGAACGGCGTACGGG
>JBPCWF010000072.1:0-2989 GCA_051009775.1 Hyphomicrobiales bacterium
CCCCCCCGCCCTTTCTTCGCCGCCTTCTCGTCGCCTCCCACCCTCCTTCCCGCGCCGCCGGGACGGGCTTGCGCGCGACAGTGGCACAAGCCGCGGAAGTGCTGTAAAAGGTGGCCGCGCACCGGCCAGAAACGCAAAAAGGGGAACCGCGCCACATGAAGTTCGAGGGCACGAAAGACTACATTGCCACGGAGGATCTCAGGATCGCGGTCAACGCGGCGATCACCCTGGAACGCCCCCTGCTGGTCAAGGGCGAGCCCGGCACCGGCAAGACCGTGCTCGCGCTCGAGGTTGCCAAGGCGCTCGAGACCCCGCTCATCGAGTGTCACGTCAAGTCGACGACAAAGGCGCAGCAGGGACTCTACGAATATGACGCGGTCAGCCGCCTGCGCGATTCCCAGCTCGGCGACGAGCGGGTCCACGACATCCGCAACTACATCAAGCAGGGCAAGCTGTGGGAGGCCTTCACCCACGCCGAGCGCCCGATCCTGCTGATCGACGAGATCGACAAGGCCGATATCGAGTTCCCCAACGACCTGTTGCAGGAGCTCGACCGCATGGAGTTCTTCGTCTACGAGACCGGCGAGACGATCCAGGCGAAGCACCGCCCGATCGTCATCATCACGTCGAACAACGAGAAGGAACTGCCGGACGCCTTCCTGCGCCGCTGCTTCTTCCACTACATCAAGTTCCCGGACGGGGACACGATGCGCGACATTGTCGATGTGCATTTCCCCGGCCTGAAATCGCGGCTGATCAGCGAGGCCTTGAGCGTGTTCTACGACATCCGCGACGTTCCGGGCCTCAAGAAGAAGCCGTCGACCTCGGAGCTGCTCGACTGGATCAAGCTCTTGTTGAACGAGGATGTCGGCCCGGAGATCCTGCGCGAGCGCGACCCGAAGAAGCTGATCCCACCGCTCCACGGCGCGCTCCTGAAGAACGAGCAGGACGTCCACCTGTTCGAGCGCCTGGCCTTCATGACCCGGCGCGAAAACCGCCAGTAAAGAGGGAGTTCTGCGCTCGCGCGAGCTATCGGAACATATCGGCATCCACGGGCAGGGCGCCTCGGCGAGCACCGTTATCAATTACCTGCCTTGCAATCTGCACCGACCGCCCCACGGACGGCCCGAACCCGGCTCAGCCGGCGCACACGATCTTATTGTAGCCGCCACAGCGCAGGAACGCGCCTGGCTTGCAGAAGCCGCCGGAAATATGCCGCGTCCTCGGATAGATCACGTAGGTCCAGGACTTGGCGCGCTTGAAGCCCCGTGAACGGCACCACATATGCGCCGCCGCCCCCTTGCACCTTCGCTTCCTCTTGACGCAGATATCCACCGGAACACCATCGCTCCGCGGGTCGGTGAACACGCGCCGTTTCGGCGGCGGCGCACCGCCGGGATCCGCGCCGGGCGCAGGCGACGGCGCGACCGCGACGCAGCGGCCACCCTCGGACCGCTCTCCCGCCCGGCATCTCAGCGGGCAGATACGGCCGCTGCGCCGTGACAACAGCCGCAACACCTCCTCGGACGGCCCGAGCGAGGCCAGATCAACGTTACCGTGGCGGGCGAAGTCGCCGAGCGCCGCGGCGCTTCTCGGACCCCATACGCCATCGGGCGGTCCCGCATCGCAGCCGAGCCGGTTGAGCGCACTCTGGACGTCCGCCACCAGGCTGCCCGCGGCCGGGGCATCCTGGTCCTCCGGCGCATCCGAGGGCAGCGCCGACGACCGGTTGGCGGCATCTGGCGCCGCCTTGTCTGACGGCTTCAGCTCTTCGATCTTCAGGCGCGCCAGTTTTGCAAAGCTGCCGTTCGGATACTGTTCCAGATAGGCCTCAAACAGTTTGGCGTTCTTGGCGTCCTTGATCGATGCCCAATAGGCAAGTTCAATCTGCTTGTCGGTGCCCTGAGGTTGCGGCGAGGCCGGCGCCGCGGCATCCTGCCGGGCGGCCTTGGCCTGCAGCACGAGCCCGGCGCTCAGTTCGTCGTAATAGGCCGGCCTTTGTTCATGGCCCACGGTCTTGGCCAGTCTCTGGACCTCAACACGCACCTCCTGTGCCACCTGCGACACAGATTTGCCCGGCTCCAGCAGCTTTGCGCTCAAGACCCGCGTGTAGACCGATGTCGGTGACGCATCGTCCGGCCCGAGCCTGTCGAGCGCCTTCTGGCGGTAACCTGCGGAATACATCACAAACGTGCCGGCAGGCGCTTCGACACGGGCAAGTCCGCGCGACGCGCCGACGGACCTGGCGCCTGCCTGTTCGAACGGGTTGTCGCGGCAGGCATCGATGATGAACAGCCGCGTACGTGCTCCGCTGCGGGCAAGCTGGCCGATCAGGCGCTGCAGTCCGATCGCCTCGTATTTCACCGCGTCCTCGCGGCGGCTCTGCGGTTTCGGGATGTCCGCCGGCAGCAGATAGTTCTCGCCACCGATCTCGACCCCGTGGCCTGAGAAGTGCACCAGAGCCGTATCGTCCGGGGTCAGGCTGGCGGTGAAGTCGGCGATCGCCAGGTTGAGGGTACGGCGGTCCGCATCGAGAACCCGCGTCACTTCAAAACCGAGCTTTTCCAGCGTGGCCGACATCGCGGATGCGTCGCCCACCGCCTTGTCCAGTTTTGGAATGTCCCGGTAGTCGTTGATTCCGATCACCAGCGCGACACGGCGCGCCTCAGCCATGGAGACGCTGACGGCAAGCACGGCGCACAGGGCGAACAGGGTCGAGCCAAAACGCATCGGGCACCTCTCCTGGGAATCGTTCATCCTCCGGGAGACCAACTTGCCATGGAACGCAGCGGGGCAAGAGCGATCCGAATCCCCGGGCGCCGGCCTGGCGACAAATTGGCAGAATTCGATCTTTATGCAGACCTTTTTTGGGCGCAAGAGTCGAACAAACGGACCGTTCTAACCGCCAGACAGTTAATCTCATACATATACGGAGTATTATCTGCACCACTAAGGGTTGCGTAAGTAGAACTAATCGGTACACTTGAAC
>JBPCWF010000073.1:0-5498 GCA_051009775.1 Hyphomicrobiales bacterium
TTCTCAGGCTCCGTTCAGGGCCACGGAGCGCACCATTGCGCGCCGCCTGCCTTAAGGGAGCGTGCCGCCGGACCCGGCGGCCTCAAGACTTTGTGGTCCGCGTTCTCTTAGAACACGAACAGGATGATGAACGCCATCACCAGACCGAACAGGCCGGTCGCTTCCGCCAGCGCGAAGCCGAGCAGAAGATTGGCGAACTGGCTACCCGCGGCGGCCGGATTACGCAACGCGCCGGCGAGGTAATTGCCGAAAATATGTCCGATGCCGACGCCCGCACCCGCAAGCGCGATACACGCGATACCCGCACCGATCAATTTTGCAGCTTCTGCCTCCATCTTAGGAACTCCCTTAAGTTGATTATGTTGAAGGATCTATCAGTGATGCATGTTCAATGCGTCGTTCAGGTAGATGCAGGTGAGCACCGCAAAGACATAGGCCTGAAGGAACGCGACGAGTAATTCGAGCCCGGTAAAGGCGACCATGAAGGCCAGCGGCATCCAGCCGCCGACCACGCCCAGGCCGACGACGAAGGCGGCGAACACCTTGAGCATGGTGTGGCCCGCCATCATGTTGGCGAAAAGCCGTACCGAGAGGCTGACCGGGCGCGTGAGATAGGAGATCACCTCGATCACAACCAGCAGCGGCAGCATGATCACCGGAATGCCGGACGGCACGAACAGCTTGAGAAAGCCGATGCCGTGTTTCATGAAGCCGAGCACGGTCACACCGATGAAGACCGCAATCGCCATGGCAAAGGTGACGATGATGTGGCTGGTCACGGTGAACGAATAGGGCACCATGCCGAGCATGTTGCAGGCGAGGATGAACATGAACAGCGTGAAGACGAACGGGAAGAACGGCCGGCCTTTCTCGCCGATCACGTCGCGCATCAGGTTCGAGATGAACTCATAGGCCATCTCGCCGACCGACTGCAGCCGCCCGGGCACCAGTTTCTTGGAGCCCACGAGCAGCATGGCGGAGACCACCAGCGCGGCGATCACCATCCAAAGGCTGGCATTGGTGAACGAGGCGTCGAGCCCGCCGAGATTGATCGGTATAAGCGGCTGGACTTCGAACTGGTGCATCGGATCGATGCCGAGGCTGCCACCGGTGCCGTGTTCCGCCGCAGTTTCCGCGCCGTGTGTGCCTTCTTCGGACGCCACTGGCCCCTCTCCCGTCATGCCCGGCGAACCGCCCGCGGTCCGCGCTGATTATCCGTTCCCGGCACCCGGTTCCGGGTCCCCGTTTTCTTCAGCCTGCAGGCGCGCTTCTTCGGCCTTGGCCAGC
Organism: Hyphomicrobiales bacterium; assembly: GCA_051009775.1. GTDB lineage: Bacteria > Pseudomonadota > Alphaproteobacteria > Rhizobiales > JAJFHB01 > JBPCWF01. The sequence continues at coordinate 1,288 of JBPCWF010000073.1, forward strand.
CGAACCACGTTCAAAATGCCGGCCGCCATGCCGCACGGCATCAGGATCAGCAGGAACCATGGGCTCGTTCCCAACAGCCAGTCGAGGAAGTAGCCCAATCCAAAACCGACGGCTACGGCACTGACCAGATCGACCGCGATGCGGAATCCCAGTCCCAGTCCCGAGCCGCGCCCGTTTGTCTGCTGATCCCCTCTTCGATCCGCCTTTCGCGCGCGCTTGAGGCGCCGATCCAGCTCTCCCAACCGGGCGGACGATGACTTTTCACGATCATCGGCCATCAGATTTCCCCGTATGTTGGGATGATGCCATGAAGACACCTCAAAACCGCGCGCACCATAGTGTGCGCCCAAATAGGTGTCAAGCACGCACCAGACAGGGTTAAGGTATTGAAATTAAGCGTATTTTACTGCTTGCGGCGAACTGCCTCAAGGACCTCCGCCAAGGGCGCGGCCATTTAACGGCCACGATCCCGTCGCGACCGTGCGCCGCCCGGCTGAGTCGCGTGCCGGTTTGCGCTGCCCGCCGTCTCTTTCTTCGGCGTCACCCCGGCCCGCGACTGCTGCGCGGCCGTGGTCGGAACGACGCGAATGCAAGGGCCGGGCCCCGCCCCCGGGCAGCTCATTTGCCGAGGAACGCGGCGATCTTCGCGCCGGCCTGGGAGATCGAAAGCACGCCGTCCAGATGGCCGCGGGTGCCCTGCAGTTCGACAATCTCGACCGGCGTGCCGTCCGACTTGATGACCGAGGCCGTCTCGCGCACCGCGTCGCCCGGAAAGATCAGGTCCTCGTCGGTATGGACGATCAGGACCGGCGCGTCGATCGCAAGCAGGCCTTGGTAGAGCGACGTGCCGTGACCGGCGTAGAACAGCTGGTTGGCCTTGGCGAGGTAGAGGAAATGGTTGGCGTCCGACAATTTGGCGCGCGCCAAGCCGGCGCCGTCCAGGACCGATTCGATTTTGTACAGGTTATCGAAGCTCCCGGCCGGATCGGCATCGTCCTTGGCCCAGGCGCGCCCGAACACGCCGTTCGACCATTCCGGGTGCTGGGCGTGCAGGGTGACGATCTTGAGCGCCTCGGCGAGGCCTTTCAGCGGCGGTTCGCCCGCGTAGTAATTGCCGCCGTTCCAGTTGGGATCGAGCCTGATCGGCGCCGACCAGATGTTGAGCCAGGCGATCAGGTCGCCGTCGGCCCAGCCGGACCCGATCACCGGCACGACCCGTTTCACCATGGCCGGGTAGGCGGCGGCCCACTCATAGGCCTGGAGCGAGCCCATGGACGCGCCCATCACCGCGTGCAGCGAGGTGATGCCGAGGCTGTCCAGAAGCGCTTTCTGCACTTCGACGAAATCGCGGATCGTCACGATCGGAAAGGACATGCCGTAGGGTTTGCCCGTATCCGGATTCGTCGTGGCGGGTCCGGTGGTCACGACCTTCGGATTGCCGGTGCCGAGATTGACCAGAGTGTCGGTTGAAATGACGTAATACTTGTCGGTATCGATCGGCTTGCCGGAACCGATGATGGCGTCCCAATAGCCCGGAGCCTTGTCGTCGGCGGCATAGCGTCCGGCGGCATGGCTGTTGCCGGAGAAATAGTGGCAGATCAGGATGACGTTGCTCTTGTCCGCGTTGAGCGTGCCATAGGCCTCCCAGCCGACCTTCACCTGTTTGACGGTTGCGCCGCCCTGGGTTGCGAACGCCTCCATCTGGAAGCTCTGCTTCTCGACCAGCGGCTCATAGCCGTGCGCGGCGCCCGCGGCAAAGCCCAGAAACGCGATTGCCGCCATCGTCGATCTCAAGGGATGTGCTGCCATCTGATCTTCTCCTGCATGTGCGGACATGTCGGACTATCTTATCGCACCGGATTTTGTCCTCGGAAGGTCCTTTGTAATATTGGTCCTAGGGTGTTTAGTCCCATTGCGGCGAAAACTCATAATCGCAGAGGCGCATGTTGCGGGCGCCGAGCGCGCTGATGGCGGCCATGTCGGCATCGTCGAGCTCGAAATCGAAGATCGCGAAGTTCTCCGCGACCCGGTCGGGCGTTTTGGTGCGCGGAATGCACACCGCATTCTGCTGGACATGCCAGCGCAGCACGATCTGCGCGGGTGTGCGGCCGTATTTCTCCGCCAGGCCGGCGATCGGCTCGCCGCCGAGCAGATCGCTGCCCCGGCACAGCGGACAATAAGACACCACCGCCATGCCGTGGCGCCGGCAGGCCGCGATCACCCGGTCCTGGTTGAGGAACGGGTGATACTCGATCTGATTGCATACCAGCGGGTGAGCGGACAGCGCCACCGCTTCCTCGATATGGCGCACGGTGAAGTTCGAAACGCCGATATGGCGCGCGAGCCCGCGGTCGCGAACCTCGTTCAACGCCTTGACCGACTGGGCCAGCGGAATGGTTTTCGACGGCCAGTGGATCAGCGCGAGGTCGACGCGTTCGAGACCGAGTCGCCGCAGGCTGGCTTCGATCGAGCGTTGCAGGTCGCCGTCGGCGAGGTCCGTGTACCAGACCTTGGTGGTGACGAAGATCTCGTCCAGCGGCACACCCGACGCCCGGATGCCGTCGCCCACCTCCACCTCGTTCTCGTAGAGCGCCGCGGTGTCGATATGCCTGTAGCCGGACGCGATGGCATGAGCGACGAGGCTGGCCGCGCTCTCGCCCTGGAGCGTCCAGGTGCCGAAGCCGATTGCGGGGATTGCGGCCCCTCCCGCGTCGATGTGGTGCATGAGGCTTTCCTATCCTGTGCCGTGGTTCGATACGATAGCGCGGCAACAGCGGCCGAATCCAGAGCGCTCGCCGCCTCCGCCTCTACGTCATTCCCGCGAAAGCGGGAATCCATTGGCGGATGCTCGGGGCCAAGCCGGAAGCGGTTTTGACAGGCAACCGCCAATGGATTCCGGCTCACGGCTGCTGCGCAGCCGCGTCCGGAATGACGGTTATACAATGGACCGGGACCGCCTGCTCAGCTCGCTTCGCGGAAGCTCTCTGCGGTTTCCAGGTCGACCGAAACCAGCTGGCTCACGCCGCGCTCCGCCATGGTGACGCCGAACAGCCTGTGCATCTGCGACATGGTATAAGCGTGGTGGGTGATGATCAGGAACCTGGTGTCGGCCTTCTTGAGCATCTCGTACAGGAGATTGCAGAAGCGCTCGACATTCGAATCGTCGAGCGGCGCGTCGCACTCGTCGAGCACGCAGATCGGCGACGGGTTGGTCAGGAACACGGCGAAGATCAGCGCCATCGCGGTCAGGGCCTGCTCGCCGCCCGACAGCAGCGACAACACCTGGGTGCGCTTGCCCGGCGGACGCGCGGTGATCTCAAGGCCGGCCTCGAGCGGATCGTCCGATTCGACGAACTCCAGCGACGCCTTGCCGCCGCCGAACAGGGCCGTGAACAGCTCTTCGAAATGGGTGTTGACCTTTTCGAACGCCGCGACCAGCCGCTCGCGGCCTTCCTTGTTGAGGCTGGCAATGCCCTGGCGCAGCCGGTGGATCGCACTGACCAGGTCTTCACGCTCGCTGACCAGCGTGTCCAGTTGCTCGCCGACCTCCTGGGCTTCCTCATCGGCGCGCAGATTGACGCCGCCCAGGCGTTCGCGCTCGGCCCGCAGGCGCGCCAGCCGCGCATCGACCGCGTCTGCGTCGGGCAGCTCGGCATCATCCTTGATCTCGGCCATTTCGCGCAGTTTGGGCGGCTCGCATTCGAGCCGTTCGGTGATCCGCTTGGTCACCTCGTCGATCCGCTCGCGCGCCGCGTTCAGCCGTTCCTCGTTGCGCGCATGGGTCTCCCGGCTCATCGAGAGATCGGCTTCGGCCTCCCTGGCCTTGGTCGTGCTCTGTGTCGACAGGGTCTCGGCCTCGGCCAGCGCATCCGCCGCCGCCTTGCGCTCCTGCTCGGCCTGATCGAGCGCGCGGAACAGTTTCTCGCGCCGCTCCTGCCATAGCTGCGGCAGGTCGGCCATCTGCTCAAGCTCGCCGGTGGTCTCCTTCGCGCGCTGCTCCAGCGCGGTGATCTGCGCCTCGGCGCCTTCCTTGCGGTCGCTCCAGGCCTTGCGCTCGTCTGCGAGCGCCGCAAGCCGTTCGCTCCGCATCGCCGCGTCGCGCTCGAAGCCGTCGAACCGCGCCTTGATCTCGGTATAGGCCGCGCGCTCGTTGGTCACCGTTTCGCGCAGGCGCTGCAGGCTCTCCGTCAGGGCGTCGGCGGGCGGGATCT
>JBPCWF010000074.1:0-4108 GCA_051009775.1 Hyphomicrobiales bacterium
CCCTGTCTGGCGGCGAGCGCGAACCATTTATAGGCCTGCGTCATGTCGTTCGGGACGCCGAGGCCGCGCTCATGCAGGATGCCGAGATTGTACTGGCTGTCCTTGAGGCCGAGCTCCGCGGCGTTGCGGAACCAGATGGCCGCTTTGGTGAAGTCCGGCGTTCCGCGCGTGCTGTCGGCATAGATCACCGCCAGATTGTGCATCGCCTTGCGGTTGCCCTTCTCCGCGGCGCGCTCGTACCAGATCCGCGCAGCGGCGATGTCCTTGGGCACGCCGCGGCCTTTTTCGTAGAACGTGGCGATACGGTACTGCGCCGGCGCAAGCCCGCGGGCCGCGGCCTTCTGATACCACGTGGCCGCCTTGCGGAAGTCCTGTTTGACCTTGCCGCCCTCGGCATACTCGGTCGCGACGATGAACTGGGCGACCGGATCGCCGGAAGCGGCGGCGACGCGCAGGCCCATCGGGCCGACATCCTTGGGCGGCAGGTCGGAGACCTTGGGCGCGGGCGCCTTCTCGACCGGCTTTGCGCTCTCGGCCGGTGTTTCATTGCGGCCGATCGACCGGGTGGTGATCGGATCGGACGTGATCGTGGACTGTGCCGGCTCGCGTCCGCTCGGCATCTCGATCAAAAGCGGATCGATCGGCGCGGCGATCTGGTCGGTCTGAGGCTGGCTGTTGGGCGCGATGCTGCCGGTGGTGAGCGGCGCGCTGCCGGTGACCGGGCCGAGCGGCTGCAGATCCGACTTCTGCGCGTTCGACGTGTTCGTCGGCGCCACCGCGCCCGGCGACACGGGCGTGCCGTCCAGCGGAAGCGACAGGGTCGTCTGAGGCCTGTTCAGATCCGATTTCCAGCTCTGTTCCGGGTTTTTCGGCGGCGTCGCCGTTTTCTTTGGCGCCGGTGTGGTCGCCTCCGGCGCCGGCATGGCCTTCTGTGGTGCAGGGGTGACGTCGAGCGTCGGAATGTTCAGGGTTTCCGGCGGCGTGGCGGCGCTTTCGGGCGCCTGCGTGGCGTTGTTGCCGCCGACCATCTGATAGGCGGACACGGCGCCGATCAGGAGCAGCACGATTGCCGCCAGGAGCAGCGGCCTGCGCTTGCTCGAACCTGCACCTTCCCGCTTGGCCTTCTTGCCGCGCCGGCCGCGCCGCAGCGCCTTGAACCGCGAACCGCCTTCTTCGGGCTCCGGAGACACTGGCGAGGACTGCGCCGCACGGCGGGCCGCGGCGATAAAGTCGTCGCGCCGCGACACGGTCGGGCCGTCTGGATCCTCAGGCATCGGCTCGCCAGTCTCCGGCGGCAATTCCGCCATCGGCAGTTCAGGGTCGCTCTCGTCCATGAGGCCCGCCAATTGCCCGTCCGCCGGTTCTGCGGTGGCATCTTCCTCGTCCGGATCGTCCTCCGGCATCGGGTCGGCCGACATTGCGGAGGGAATCGGCGGCAGGCGAAGCTCGGCGAGCGCATCCTGGATGGCATCGCCGTCGAAACCTTCGGCCGGCTGCGCCGCGTCGTCCATGTCGCCCGCGTGTTCCGCGTCGTCGGGCAGGTGCTGCATCGGCCCGCCGTCTTCGAGGGCGCCCAGACGGGTGATAACCTTCTCCAGAGTCTCGTGAACCGCCTCGAGCGTTTCCTGGGTCCGCTGGTCGGCTGCTTCGGCGCTTGCCTTGACCCCTTGCAGGCCTTCCTCGAGGGCCTGAAGCATCGATGACGAGTCCGCCGCGCCCAGGGGCGCTTCGGCGGCGCCCAGCTCGGGGCGCAGTTTCTCCGCCATCTCGCTGGCGGCTTTCTCGGCCGCCTCGCCGGCGAAGGTGCGGGTCTGTTCGGCGCTTTCGAACAGCTGCGCGATGCTGTTCTCGATGGCCTGGATGCCGGCGTGGCTTTTCTCGGTCTCAGACAGCCTCGAGGACACGCCCTCGACCTGTGCCCTGAGCGCCTCGATCACCTCATCGCTTGGGCCGTCGCTCGGGCCGTCGCCCTGGGCGGACGCCAGGCGGGCGTCGATCTCATGAATGCGCCGCTCCAGGATCTCGATCTGGGGGGCCGCCGCTGGCGCCTGGAGCTGCTCGTCGAGCCGACGCGTAACGTCTGCCAGGCGCTCTTCCAGATTGGCGAACGCGCCATTGGGGGAGACCTCGGCGAATTGCTGCTCGACGCTGCTGGACAGCGTGTCGAGCATGGTCTTGAGCGACTGCACATCATGTTCCGATGCCGCTTCGACCTTGATCTGCTGGACGTCGGTGTGGAGCGCGCCGACCTGGTTCATCAGTTGCGTGAGCGCGGCTTCGGTTCCGGCATCGGGCGCGGCGGCGGCATCCGCCGCGGCGTTAACCTGTTGAGCCAGAAGGTTTATCTTGCCTTCGATCTCGTTCAGCTCGTCACTTTCCGGACCGGCGGACTGAGCCGACATGGCATCGACCTGCTCGGTCAGCTGCTGCATGTGCTGTTCGAGTTCGGTCAGATTGGCGTGGGTCGATTTGACCGCCGCATCGGCCGCCTGCGCGGCCGCCTCGGTCGACGACGTGGTGATCGTGTCCAGCCGGTCGGCGAGCACGTCGAGCCGGCTTTCCAGCGACTGGTGCAGGTCCGATTGGGACTGGCTGGTCAGGCGTTCGGCGACTTCGAGCCGGTGCGCCAGCTCCGAAAGCTGGTCGTCGATCGAGTTCTGCAGGTCGGGCGGCGCCGAATTGCCGATTTGCTCGACATGCTCGGCGAGCTTGGACAGGCGGCCTTCGATCGTCTGCTGTATTTCCGTCGGATCGATCTGGCCGAGCTGGTCGACCCGGTGGGCGAGCGAGGTCAGCCGCTCCTCGACGTCGCCGAGGATCTTGCGGTTGGCATATTCGGCGGTCTTGGAGCCGTCGGAGACGCGCGTGCTCAGATCTTCCAGCTTGTCGCGCAGGTCGAACAGCGTGTCGCGGTTCTGCTGGTCGGTGGACTCGATATGATCGACCACGTCGTTGAGCGCCTGCTCGAACGCCTTGTACCCGGTCGTCGGCATGGTGCCGACCTTGGCCAATTCGGTCTTGTTGTCGCGCAGTTCGCCGGCGAGCTGCTCCAGCCGGCCTTGCACCGCCTGGAAGGTGCGCACCGTGTCCTGCTCGTTGCGGTCGAGCCGTTCCAGCAGATGCTGCAGCGGCGCCGCGGTCGGTTCGTTCGAATTGCTGTGACGGTAGGGCACCGCCGTATCGGTCTGTTGCCGTGTCAATGTCATGAGCTGTTGCTCCAGAAAGCTGACGCGCTCTCCCATGGGATCGCCCGACGGCTGGCCGGCGCCGTCATGCGGCACCATATGATCCTCGGGGCGCTCCGGTTCCTCGTCGGCATAATCCATGATGGTCGAATTGAGCCACTGGCCCAGGGTCATGCCCTGTCGGCGCGCTGCCACCTTCGCCGCCTCCCGGACTTTGGGGTCGATGCCTTTAACGCTCCAAGACAATGCGGAATTCATAGCCCACTCTTTCGCTCTGGAGGCAGGGTGGGCCGGACCGCCCCCGCGGTCTCATGCCGTTGCCCACACTGCAGCTCCATGCAGAATCTCACATGTCCAAAAGTTAAGTTTCTTAGTAAAAATTCAGTTAATCAGTTGAAGAACCGGCCTTATCCCGCTGCAAATTCTCGCAAATCGACCTGGCGCCACGCCGGAATGTACAGCCGCCCGGGAAATCGAATCACAAATATTTACGTTGACGTTAGCGTAAGGTAACGCTAAATATCGCGGGAAACTCGGGGAGCGGCCGGCCATGAACGAGCATACGCACACGCGAAAAGACACCTATTCCATGACCGAGCTGCGCCGCGAATTCGACGTTTCCGCGCGCACGCTCCGCTTCTACGAAGACAAGGGTTTGCTGCATCCCTCCCGGGACGGCCAGAACCGGATTTTCAGCTATCGCGACCGCGCGCGGCTCAAGCTGATACTGCGCGGCAAGCGGGTCGGTTTCTCGCTTGCCGAGATCCGCGAGATCCTCGACCTCTACAACCTCAGGGACGGCCAGGTGACGCAGCTGCGCGTCAGCCTTGACAAGGGGCGTGAACGGATCGCCGCCCTCGAGCTTCAGAGGCACGAGATCGACGAGGCCATCGCCGACCTCACGCGCACCTGCGAGATCATCC
>JBPCWF010000075.1:0-9393 GCA_051009775.1 Hyphomicrobiales bacterium
GCCGCTAACCCCCTACCCCTTTGCGGAAAAACCCGCTTATCCGAAGGATCATGTCATTAGCATACAAACATATTGCCTTTAACCCCTTTACTCCGGAGTTTGATTTGTGTGCGGAGCGGGCGCCGTACGGTGGTGCGCTCAGGTCAGGCCCGCGTAATCGATCGGCTGATGGCGGTCGAGGGCGCGGTCGACAGCGGGCATGGGGTATTTCAGGCCCGAGCCGCAGTTGAACAGGACCGCGCGCTCATCCCCGGCCACGCGGCCGTCGGCAACCGCCTGTTTGTAAGCGGCATAGGTCGCCGCCCCTTCCGGACAAAGCAACAGGCCGTCGGCATGGGCGACCTCGACCCGGGCCGCGTCGATCACATCGTCGTCGACCGCGATCGCGAAGCCGCCGCTGTCGCGCACGGCGCGCAGGATCAGGAAATCGCCGACCGCGATCGGCACGCGGATGCCGCTTGCCACGGTGTGCGCGTCCGCCCACAGGTCGGCATGCTCGACGCCGTCGTCATAGGCCTTGACGATCGGCGCGCAGCCGGTCGCCTGGACGGCGACCATCCTGGGCCGTTCGGACCCGATCCAGCCGAGCGTCTCCAGTTCGTCGAACGCCTTCCACATGCCGATCAGGCCGGTGCCGCCGCCGGTCGGATAGAAGATCACGTCGGGCATCTGCCAGCCCAGTTGCTCGGCAAGCTCCAGCCCCATGGTCTTCTTGCCCTCGATCCGGTAGGGCTCCTTGAGGGTCGAGGTGTCGAACCAGCCCATGGCCTCCTTGCCCTCGCCGACGATCTTGCCGCAATCGTTGATCAGGCCGTTGACCTTCCAGACCTTGGCGCCCTGGAGCGCGATCTCGCGCACGTTCACTTCCGGCGTGTCTTCCGGACAGAACACGTAAGATTCGATCCCGGCGCGCGAGCAGTAGGCGGCCAGCGCGGAGCCGGCATTGCCGTTGGTGGGCATGGCCATGCGGGTGACGCCGAGTTCCTTGGCCATGCACACCGCCATGCACAATCCGCGTGCCTTGAACGAACCGGTCGGCAGGCGGCCCTCGTCCTTGACCAGGATCTGGCCGCTGATGCCGGTGGCGCGCTGCGTGCCGGCGAGCTCGACAATCGGGGTCATGGTCTCGCCGAGCGAGACGATGTTCGCGGTCCGGCGCACGGGCAGCAGTTCCCGGTAACGCCAGAAGTCCGGCTCCCTGCGCTCCAGGTCGTCACGGCTGACCGCCTCTTTCACGGCGTCCAGGTCGTAGCGCACCAGCAACGGCTTGCCGGCCCTGGAGAGCCCGTGCAGCGTGTCGGCCTCGTAGCGGTCGCCTTCCATGCCGCATTCCAGGTGGGTCGTGAATGTCGGCCGTTCGGCCGTCAGATTGTTCTCAAGCATTCAAGCTCTCGCCTCACCGTAGTAGAGCGTCACCACGTGCTGGGCCTCACCGAAGAACAGCCAGCGTTCGATCATCAGTCCGGCCGCGCAGGACACCACAGCGAGGACCGTGAACACGGGCGCACCGGCCATGCCTTCCGATCCCGCCAGCAGAACGGCGCCAGCAGGCACGAAGAAGCCGAACAGCCTGGCATAGGTGCGCAGCTTGGCCGCGTGTTTGCGGGCGACCCTGAAGCCCATTTCCTTCATGACATAGTTCGCGCTGGTGTGCGGCGGCGCCATCTGGCGCACGGCGCCGAACCCGCCGAGCCCGGTCGCGGCTTCCGCCGTGTGGGTCTTCTCCTCGGTGTCGATGTGGCGCCAGTAGCCGAGCTTGATGACCAGGGCCAGGACCAGCGCACTGGCGGCAAGCGCCGACAAGACGCGGATGTTGCCGCCGAACAGCGCCACCAGGCAGACAAGCAGGACCGCGCCGCTCGCCAGCGCCATGGCGAGGTAACCGGCGACCACCCAGCCGTTGCTCCACTGCCGGATGGTGGTCAGGGACGCGTAGATCATGGCGGTGCAGTAGACCGTGACGACCGCGAGAACGGAGGCGGCAAGACCCAGGAGCGCCGCTGCGCCCTGCACATTTCCGGCGAACAGGGAGAGCAGGAAGAACAATCCGGCCGGGATATAGGTTGCGACGGCGGCGACGCCTTCGCGCGACAGCCATGAGCTGCGCCATTGGGAAAACGCGCGCCAGGACCGCTCGGGATGACCGAGATGAAAGGTCGACGACAACAGGCCGAGCGTGACAAGGCCGAGGGCGAGGACCAGCGAGACGGCCATGAACCAGCGGTCGGCCGGCAGCGCGCCATAGGCGTTGAACAGGCCGAGCAGGGCGAGCAGGCCGTAGCCCGCGCCGGACGCGGTGGTGAAGATGATGACGGAATAGGCCGGATGCATATCGTCGGACCTTATCGCGAGAGCATCTTGTCGGCCCAGGCGAAGAGCTTGTCCAAGCCCGCCGCCGTGCCGTCCGCAGTGGTGCTCTCAGCCACAGGCGCCCGCTCGTCGCCGCCTTTGCGCCGCGGCCTCGGCGGCAGGTACTTGTTGACCGGCTTGTAGCCCATTTCCGGCAGGAGATCGTAGCCGCCGCGCTCGGCGACGAGCTTTGAGACGTCGCTTTCGGGCTCGCCGAGATCACCGAAATGACGGGCGCCGGTCGGACAGGCGCGCACGCAGGCCGGGATCCGGTAGGCCTCTTCCAGGTTCTCGTTGTAGATGCGGTCGACGCAGAGCGTACATTTCTTCATGACGCCGTGGTCGTAGTCATATTCGCGCGCGCCATAGGGGCAGGCCCAGGAGCACAGCTTGCAGCCGATGCAGGTGTCCGGGTTGACCAGCACGATGCCGTCTTCGGCGCGCTTGTAGGAGGCGCCGGTCGGGCAGACCGTGACGCAGGCGGGCTCCTCGCAATGCAGGCAGGAGCGCGGGAAATGCACCACCTGGGCGTCGGACTCAAGGCCCGCTTCATAAGAATGGATGCGGTTGAGCCAGACCCCCATCGGCTCGTCGCCATAGGGCTGGAGATCGGTCAGGGGCGCTGAATAGCCGCCGGTGTTCCATTCCTTGCAGCTCACCGCGCAGGCCTGGCAGCCGACGCAGATGTCGAGATCGATGACAAGGCCGAGCTTCTTGGCCGAGCGCTCCTCAGGGCGCGGAAGCGACGTCATGACTGTGCCTCCCGGTTGCGTGCGCCGACGCGCAGGATCGGGGGTGTCGGCTTGAGACCGGGCGGGCGCGCGGTCGGTGCATAGGCGGGCTCGGTGGCGCCGGCCTCGGCGGGCGCGGCCTTCTCGATGCGGATGCGCAGGTCGTACCAGGCCGCCTGGCCGGTCACCGGATCCGCATTGGCGTAGCGGTAGCCGCCGCGCTCGGGCAGAAGCTCGCTGATCACATGGTTGAGCAGGAAGCCTTTCTTCGCTTCCGGCGCGTCAGCGTCCAGGTTCCAGGCGCCGGCGCGTTTGCCGATCGCATTCCAGGTCCAGGCGGTGTGCTCGTTGACGCCATCCATCAGGGCGACCTGGGCCTTGACCTTGCCGTGGTGGGAGATGACCCAGACCCAGTCGCCGTCGGCGATGTCGAGCGATTGCGCCTTGGTGCGGTTTATGTAGAGCGCATTGCTGCCATGGATCTGGCGCAGCCAGGCGTTCTGCGAGCCCCAGGAATGATACATGGCCATGGGCCGCTGGGTGACGGCGTGCATGGGATAGTCATCGCCGTCGACCATCGCCTCCTCGAACGGCGCGTACCAGAACGGCAGCGGATCGAAGAAGCGCTCGACCCGGGCGCGATGCGCCTCGGGCGGGGTCACCGGCCCGTGCCCGCGGGCGGCGAGCCGGAAGCGCTGCAGCGGTTCGGAATAGAGATGGAAGACGATCTGGTTCGCCGAGCCGACGAAGCCGACCGACCGGGCCCATTCCAGATAGTCCCGGTTGGCATGACGGAAATAGCGCTGCCGGGGCTCGAGCTCATGGAAATAGTGGCAGCCATTGTCGATATAGGCCTGGAGCTGGTTAGGGTTGGGCGCGCCCTTGCCGTAGCTGCCGCCGTCTTCGCCGCGCCAGCCCGCGAGCGGCCCGATGCCGGGGGCACGCTCGTGATTGACGATGTAGTCGGAATAACCGCCTGGATATTGCGGTGCACCGTCGTCGTCCACGAAGCCCGGAAGCCCGAGCCGCGCGCCGAGCTCGAGCACCACATCCTGGAACGGGCGCACGTCGCGGTCGGGCGCAACAACCGGCTGGCGGATCGAGTCCGCCGGCCCGTCGGCCTCCGAAATCGGCCGGTCCAGCAAAGAGATGCAGTCCCAGCGCTCCAGATAGGTCGTATCGGGCAGGACCAGATCGGCATAGGGGATCATCTCCGAGTAATAGGCATCGGAATAGATCACCTTGGGGATCACATAGTCCCCGGTGTCCTCGTCCTTGCGGGTCAGCGCATCGATGGTGCCGCCGACATTCATCGATGAGTTCCAGCTCATGTTGGCCATGTACATGAAGAGAACGTCGATCGGATAAGGGTCCCGGTTGGCGGCATTGGTGATGACCATGTGCATAAGCCCGTGAGCGGCCATCGGCGCGTCCCAGGAATAGGCCTTGTCGATGCGCCCCGGCGTGCCGTCGGCGTCGACCAGCAGGTCTTCCGGCCCGGTCGGAAAGCCGAGCGGCGGCGACGGCAGGGGCTCTCCCGGCACAACCTCGCCCGGCTTGCCGCCGGGCTTGATCGGCGGCGGCAGGGGCTTGGGGAACGGCGGGTGGAAGCGGAAGCCGCCCGGACAGTCGATCGCGCCGAGGATGACCTGCAGGACATGCAGCATGCGGCAGGTGTGGAAGCCGTTGGAATGGGCGGAGATGCCGCGCATGGCGTGGAAGCTCACCGGTCTGCCGATCATCTTTTCGTGGCGGCGGCCGGCCCAGTCTGTCCAGGGCACGTCGAGCACGACCTCCTGCGCGAATGCGGCCTCGGCGATCTCGCGGGCAATGCGGCGGATGTGGTCGGCGCCAAGCCCGGTCTGTTCGGCGACCGCTTCGGGCGCGTATTGCGGCTCCATGAAGCGCTCGGCGAGCAACCGGAAGGCCGGCACCGCCTTGCGGCCGTCATCCAGATCGAATTCGCCGCTGAGCGCCGGCGCGATGTCCGGCAGATGGGCGTCGACCGGGCCGCCGGTGATCTTGTCCCAGGCCAGCACACTGCCCGCCTCGTCACGCGCGAACAGCCCGTCATCGGCGCCGCCCGGGTTCTGGATCACCAGCCAAGGGGCGTTGGTGTAGCGCACGAGATAGTCGAGATCGACCTTCTCGGCGTGCAGCAGTTCGCGGATCAGGGCGGCAATGAACAGGCCGTCGGTGCCCGGCCGGATGCCGATCCATTCATCGGCGATGGCGGAATAGCCGGTCTGGACCGGGTTGACGGAGACGAACTTGGCGCCTCTCGTTTTGAGCTTGCCGAGGCCCATCTTGATCGGGTTCGAGGCGTGGTCCTCGGCAACGCCGAACATCATGAAATAGCGGGTCAGATCCCAGTCCGGCTCGCCGAACTCCCAGAACGAGCCGCCGATGGTGTAGAGCCCGGCGGCGGCCATGTTGACCGAGCAGAAGCCGCCATGGGCGGCATAGTTCGGGGTGCCGTAGCGCTGGGCCCAAAGGCCGGTCAGACCCTGGCTCTGGTCGCGGCCGGTGAAGAAGGCAAGCTTGCGCGGGTCGGTCCTGCGCGGCTCGGCGAGCCACTCGGTCGCAAGGTCCAACGCCTCGTCCCACTCGATCTCCTTGAATTCGCCGGAGCCGCGCTCACCGACCCGCAAAAGGGGTTTGGTCATCCGGGCCGGCGAATAATGCTGCATGATGCCGGCCGAGCCCTTGCCGCACAGCACACCCTTGTTGACCGGATGATCGCGGTTGCCTTCGATATAGGTGACCGTGCCGTCCTTCAGGTAGACTTTGATGCCGCAGCGGCAGGCGCACATGTAGCAGGTCGTGGTCTTGATCTCGTCCCAGTGCTTCGGAGACGTCTCGACCCGGGGATCGCCGGACGCATGTGCGCTATCCCGTGCCATTCGATTGGCACCTTTCGCTGTTTGCATTTCTTTGTGTTTGGCCTTGCGGATGCCGCTGGGCTAGGGCCAATCGACCTTCAAAAGCACAAAATCCCGGCCCGCGCCAGAACCTTATAGTCGCTGGCGCGGGCCGATGAAAGCGCTTTCATTCACTTATATGTCTTCGGCCGCCAGTGTCTCGCGCAGAATGGCGCACATGTCGTCGATCTGCTCTTTCTCGACCACAAGCGGCGGCGCGACGATGGCGGCATCGCCGGTGAATTTGATGTGGAGCCCGCTCCAGAACAGCTTCTTCTGAATCTGGCCGCCGCGCACGCCGGGCGCGCCCTTCATGGCGACGTCGATGCCGGCGAGCAGCCCGTAGCCGCGGATGTCGGTGACCACGTCCAGGTCCCTGAGTTCGAAGATCGCGTCGAGGAAATAGTCGCTCAACGCGGCCGCCCGGTCGAACAGGCCTTCCGACTGGTAGATCTCCTGGGTCGCGAGCCCCGCCGCGCAGGCCGCGGGATGACCGGAATAGGTATAGCCGTGGAAGAACTCGATGGCGTTCTCAGGTGCTGCGTTCATCAGCGTGTCGTAGATCTCGTCCCTGACCGCGCAGGCGCCCATGGGCTGGCAGCCGTTGGTCAGCGCTTTGGCCATGGTCATGATGTCGGGAGTGACGCCGAACGCCTGGGCGGCGAACGGGGTGCCGAGCCGGCCGAAGCCGCAGATCACCTCGTCGAACACCAGCAGGATGCCGTGCTGGTCACAGATTTCGCGCAGGCGCTCCAGATAGCCCTTGGGCGGCACCAGCACGCCGGTCGAACCGGCGATCGGCTCGACGAAACAGGCGGCGATGGTCGAACCGCCATAGGTGTCGATAAAGCGCTGCAGGTCGTCCGCAAGCTCCGCGCCTTCTTCCGGCTGGCCGCGCACGAAGCGGTTTTCCGGCGACCAGGTGTGGCGCATGCACACCACATTGGGCATGACGCCGGAAAAGGTCTCGCGGTTCTTGACCATCCCGGAAAGCGAGATGCCGCCGATATTGACGCCGTGATAGGCGCGCTCGCGCGAGACGAAACGCACGCGCTGGCCGTCGCCATTGGCCCGGTGATAGGCCATGCAGATTTTCAGCGCGGTATCAATCGCTTCGGAGCCCGAGTTGCCGAAGAAGATGTGGTTGATCGGCTCAGGCGTGATCTCGCACACCTTCTGCGCCAGCGAGAACGAGGTCGGATGGCCGAGACCGAACGGCGCGGTATAGTCGTTGGTCATGAGCGCCGCATGAACCGCATCGGCAATCTCGCGACGGCCATGCCCGGCGGCGACGCAGAACAGGCCTGACGATCCGTCGATGACCTTGCCGCCCTTGTGGTCCCAGAAGAACACCCCCTCGCTTTTGACCACCAGGCGCGGATCGGCCTTGAAGTCGCGGTTGGAGGTGAACGGCATCCAGTAATGCTCCAGTGAATTCGCCTGGAAACTGCTCGGTTGTAGGTTCATGATCGCGCCCTTCTCTCACTAAGTTCGATCACCTCGACAGGCCACCGGCCGCTTCGGCTGAGGACCGACGTCGGCAGTGTGCTCTTGGAGGGCAAGAAAGTGCCGTCAACCACTGATGGCACTTTGGCTACCTTAGGGGCGGGTTTGGCGCTATTGTAGGTCCAGTTGAGGCGATTTTCTTGGACCAACGGGGCGCCCATGCGCGACAGCCTGTTTCACATCAAGAAGAATGAACACGCGACCCTCCAGGGCCAGATCCGCGAGGTCCTGGTGTCGGCGATCCTCGAAGGCCGGCTCGACCCGGAAGAGCCCCTGCCCTCGACCCGCAAGATGGCCAAGGTGCTGAGCGTGTCGCGCAACACGGTGGTGCTCGCCTATCAGGCCCTGGTCGATGACGGTTATCTGGAGCCCCGGTCGCGATCGGGCTTCTACGTCTCGGCCAGAATCATGGAAGGCCGGCAGGCGGCCGCGCCCGCCGGCCCGCCCGCGGAGCCGCGCGAGCGCGTCAACTGGGCGGAGCGCCTGCGCATCCAGCCGGCCGCACAGGAGAACATCGACAAGCCGCTCGACTGGCAGTCCTACGCCTATCCGTTCATTTACGGCCAGGTCGACCATGCGCTGTTTCCGATCGCCGAGTGGCGCGAGTGCTCGCGCCAGGCGCTCAGCAAGCGCTGGCTCGGCAGCTGGACCAACGACACCTGGGGCTATGACGACCCGCTGCTGATCGAGCAGATCAGGCGCCGGCTGCTGCCGCGCCGCGGCATTCATGCGGCCGAAGACCAGATCATGGTGACGCTCGGCGCCCAGAACGCGCTCTATATCATCGCGAGCCTTCTGGTCTCGGACCGGACCACGGTGGCGATCGAGGAGCCCGGCTATCCGGACGTGCGCAACAATTGCCGCTTGCGGACCAGCCGGGTGGTGCCGGTCAATGTCGACGCTTACGGCATGCCGGTCAGCGCCATGCTGGACGGCTGCGACCTTGTGTTCGTGACGCCCAGCCACCAGTTCCCGACCACGGTGACCATGCCCATGGAGCGGCGCGAACAGCTGCTCGACAAGGCAAGTGCCCAGGACTTCATCATCGTCGAGGACGATTACGAGTTCGAAACCAACTATGTCGGCGAGCCGTGCCCGGCGCTCAAATCGATGGATAGCGCCGACCGGGTGATCTATATCGGCAGCCTGTCGAAGTCGCTGTTCCCGGGCCTGCGGCTCGGCTTCATGGTGGCCCCGCGCGAGCTGATCGACGAGGCGCGCGCGCTCAGGCGCCTGATGGTGCGCCACGCGCCCAACAACAACCAGCGCACCGCCGCCCTGTTCCTGGCGCTCGGCCATCACGACGCGCTGATCAACCGGCTGCACCGGGCCTACCGGCAGCGCTGGCAGACCATGGGCCGGGCGCTGCAGACGCACATGCCCGATTCGAGCCGGATCCCGAGCTTCGGCGGCACGTCCTACTGGGTCTGGGGGCCGCCCGAGCTCGACAGCGACGAACTCGCCCGCGCCGCTGCCGAACGCGGCATCCTGATCGAGCCCGGCCGCGTCCACTTCGCCGCCCACGACGCCCCGCGCAACTTCTTCCGCCTGGGCTTCTCGTCGATCCCCGAGGAGCGCATAGAGCCGGGAATCGAACTGCTGGCGGAAGTGGTTCGGGAGCAGATGGCGGCGGTGGCAGTATGATCGTGAGCGTCAGGCGATACTAGAGTCGATCACAACGTTTCCTTCTTTCCCATCTCCTGCCCATAGTCTCGCCGGCTGTGCAGAATACGGATGATCTCGATACCATCACCGCTTGCCCTGAAAAAGATGAGGAATGGATACTCCCGCATTGGGAATAATCGGATGCCTTCACCAAGGTCTTAGCGCGCCAGTCCGATTGATCGGAATACTGCCAAGAGATTGAACACTTGCTCGAAGCGTTC
>JBPCWF010000076.1:0-4668 GCA_051009775.1 Hyphomicrobiales bacterium
GAGCAAGTAACCGCTCTCAACCCGCCCTCCTGGACGTCATCACCGGGCTTGACCCGGTGATCTTGAAGACGAGTGGGAGGTGCAGTGAAAATATGCTGCAGCCGGCCGGGCGGCAGATTGCCGGGTCAAGTGTTCAGACCGGAGACATAGCTTACAGTTGTTCGGAGACATGGTTGACAGTTCTGGCATGGAACTCTTTGAGGGAGGTTATCCGTGCCGTGGAACGAGGTATCGATCATGGAGCAGCGACGGGAGTTTGTAGCACTGGCGTCTTTTGACGGTGCGAACATCAGTGAGCTGTGCCGGCGGTTTGGGATCAGCCGGCAGACGGGCTACAAGTGGCTGGGACGCTTTGCGGGCAGCATAGAGGACTTGGCGAACCGTTCGCGCTGCCCGGTAACGCAACCGTCCCGAACGCCACCAGCTCTTGAAGCCGCGATTGTGGCGGTGCGCGATGCCCATCCGGCCTGGGGTGCACGCAAGATCGCGCGGTGTCTGGAGCGCGATGGGGTTACGCCGCCGGCGGTCTCGACGGTTCATGCCATTCTCCAACGCCACGGCCGGGTTGCGGCCAGCCCCCGGGCCACCCGCAGCTATGGGCGGTTTGAGAGGCCGGAGGCGAACCAGATGTGGCAGATGGACTTCAAGGGCCGGGTGCGCCTGAGCACCGGCGCGTGGTGCCATCCGCTGACCATGGTCGATGACCATTCGCGTTACGCGTTGTGTCTGCAAGCCTGCGAGAACGAGCGCAGGCACACGGTAAAGCCTCTATTTGAAAAGACTTTCCGGCTCTACGGGCTGCCCGGCGCGTTCTATCTCGACAATGGCTCGCCCTGGGGCGGCGGTGTACCGGGGCAATGGACCCCGCTCGGCGTGTGGCTGCTCAAGCTCGGCATCGAGGTCATCCACTCAAGGCCCTATCATCCCCAGGGCCGCGGCAAGATCGAACGCTTCCACCGCAGCCTCAAAGCCGAGGTCTTCGCCTCCAGGCCGTTCGCGGATCTGACCGAGGTGCAGCACCGGTTCGATCAATGGCGCACCGTCTACAACACCGAACGCCCGCATGAGGCGCTCGACATGGAGGTGCCCGCAAGCCGGTATCAACCCTCACCCCGGGCTATGCCGCAGACAATGCCGCAGGTCGACTACGACAGCGACGACATCGTTCGCAAAGTCAGCACAACCAAAGCCTATATCAGCTTCAAGAACCGCATGTGGAAGGTCCCCCAGGCGTTCAGAGGCGAACGCCTCGCAGTCAGACCCGGCAGGCACGACGGCCTCTTCGGCATCTTCTTCGGAGCCACAAAGATCGCAACAATCGATCTCAACACCTGACAACCGGATAAACGCAAATGTGTCAGCTATGTCTCCGAACACCTGTCAACCATGTCCCCGGAATGAACATCGAGCCCGGTGATGAGGGTACTGGGTGTGCCTTCTTGTAAGGACTACATTCAGGCGTCACCATCGGCCTCGGCACAGATGCGGTCGACCAGTGCGCCGGCGGCGCCCGTCCAGTTCTTCGGATCGGCCACGGCTGCCCAGTCGACCGGGGCGTCGCTCTTCGATTTCAGCACCTCGATCAGATGCACGCCCGTGTTCGCGCTTTCCCCTGCCGCCTGCTTGACCAGGGCATAGGCCTCCGCGCGCGGCATGTGTTCGGAGAGCGCGAAGGACGCAGCCTCGGCGAGGACGGCGCCGTTGGACGCTTCGAGATTGGCCATCATGCGCGCGCTGTCGACTGTCAGCATGTCGAAAATCGTGACGGCGTGGGCAAGCGACGTGGCGGTGGCGACCGCCATCTGCGGCAGGGTCAGCCATTCAGACGCCCACGCCGCGCCGTCACGCTCATGGCCGTGGACAAGCGCCAGATGGGCCGTGCCGAGAAGCCCCACCGTGTGCCGGGCGAGGGTGACGAGCGTTTCCGCCAGCACCGGGTTCTGCTTTTGCGGCATGGTCGACGACCCGCCGCCGCCATCGAAACCGACTTCGCCAACTTCCGATTGGGAGAGCAGCACCAGGTCCTGCCCCACCTTGCCGAGACTGCCGGTGGTCAGTGAGAACCATGAGGCCAGTTCCGCAAACCCATCACGCCCGGCGTGCCAAGGCGCCATCGGCGCGCCCAGACTCAACTCGTCTGCAAAAGCCGTGATCAACTCAGGCCGTTCGTCACCATACGCCGCCATTGTACCGGCGGCACCGCCGAGTTGAACCACCAGCACCCGGGGCCGCAATTGCGCCAGGCGCTCGCGGTGCCGGATCAGAGGTGCCAGCCAGTTGACCGCCTTGAGGCCGAAGGTGATCGGGGTCGCCTGCTGCGAGCGGGTTCGCCCGACCATGATCGTGTCGCGATGGGACCGGGCCAGCAAAGCAAGCCAGGCGATGACCGTATCGAGTCGGCCGGAGAGAGACTGCAGAACCGTCCGGAGCTGGAGCACAAGACCCGTGTCGAGAATGTCCTGGCTGGTCGCGCCCCAATGAACATATTGGGCGGCCTCCCCGCCGACCGCGTCTCTGAGCGTCTCCACCAGCGCGATGACCGGAAGCCCTGCCCCACAAGTGGGACCCACAAGTCCAGCCGGAGCGATGGTCAGTCCCTGCGCCGCCTCGTCAATGGCGGCGGCGGCATCCGCCGGAATGATGCCGAGCTTGCCCTGCGCCCGGGCTAGCGCTGCCTCGACATCGAGCAAAGCGCGCAGATGGGCCGCATCGGAGAACCGCTCGGAGACCAATGGATCGCCGAGCAGTATGCCGTAAATCTCAGAACTCTGCGCACCGACCATCAGGCCCTACACCGCTTCGAGTGCCACTGCGATGCCCTGGCCGACACCGATGCACATGGTGGCGAGCGCCCGCCTGGCGCCGCGCTCCCTGAGCTCCATGATCGCGGTGCCGGCGAGCCTGGCGCCAGACATGCCCAGGGGATGGCCGAGCGCGATGGCGCCGCCATTGGCGTTGACATGCTGCGCGTCGTCCGGGATGCCCATTTCGCGCAGGCAGGCCAGCGCCTGGGCGGCGAAAGCCTCGTTGAGTTCGACCACGTCGAAATCGGTGGGCGACAGGCCGAGCCGCTCGCACAGCTTGTGCGTCGCGGGCGCCGGCCCGATACCCATGATCCGGGGCGCGACCCCGGCACAGGCGCCGCCGACCACCCTGGCGATCGGCGTCAGCCCGTAACGTTCGCAGGCTTGCGCCGACGCGACCAGCAGGGCCGCCGCGCCGTCATTGACGCCGGACGCGTTGCCCGCCGTCACCGAACCGCCCTCGCGGAACGGCGTCGGCAGCTTGGCGAGCTTGTCGGCGGTCGTGCCGGGGCGCGGATGCTCGTCCATGTCGACCACGATGGGCTCGCCCTTGCGCTGCGGGATTTCGACCGCCACGATTTCCTTGGCAAGCCGCCCGTTCTCCTGCGCGGCGCCCGCCCGTTCCTGGCTGCGCGCCGCAAACGCGTCCTGGTCGTCCCGGGTCACCTGAAACTCCTCGGCCACGTTCTCCGCCGTCTCCGGCATGGAGTCGACGCCGTATTGCGCCTTCATCAGGGGGTTGATGAAGCGCCAGCCGATGGTCGTGTCGTAGATCGCATTGGAGCGCGAGAAGGCGCTCTCCGCCTTGGGCATGACGAAGGGCGCGCGCGACATGCTCTCGACCCCGCCGACGACGACCAGATCGGCCTCGTCGGCTTTGATCGCCCGCGCCGCCCCGTTGAGCGCCTCGAGCCCCGAGCCGCACAGCCGGTTGACGGTGGCGGCCGGCACGTCGGCCGGTATGCCGGCAAGCAGCGCGCCCATGCGGGCGACATTGCGGTTGTCCTCGCCCGCCTGGTTGGCGCAGCCGAAGATCACGTCGTCGACCTTGGTCCAATCGACGTCCCTGTTGCGTTCGATCAGCGCCCGCAACGGGATCGCGGCCAGATCGTCGGGCCGGACGGAAGACAGGGCGCCGCCGAACCGCCCGATCGGCGTGCGCACATAGTCGCAAATGTAAGCTTCCTTCATTCCGCGGCTTCTCCTTTTTCCGGCACCCGGTGTGCCGCCTCCGTGCGCGCCTTGAGATCGCGCAATGCGTCCAGTTCCTGCCGTGTCGGCGCGGGCGTCTCTTCGACCTGCGCCCCGTAGCGCACGTCCCAGCCGGTATTCTCCTCGATCTCCGCACGGGTCACGCCCGGGTGGATCGAGGTCACCGTGAACTCCCTGGTCTCCGGGTCCGGTTTCCAGACGCAGAGATCGGTCACCAGCAGGCTCGGCCCTTCGGTGGTGACGCCGAGGCGTTCCCGGTCGCCGGGGCCCGAGCCATGCCCGAGCGATGTCACGAAATCGACCTTGTCGACAAAGCCACGGGCGGACTGGCGCATGACAATATAGATCTCGCCGCAGGACGTGGCGATCTCCGGCGCGCCGCCGCCGCCCGGCAGCCGCACCTTGGGGTCGTGATAGTCGCCGACCACCGTGGTGTTGATATTGCCGAACCGGTCGAGCTGGGCGGCCCCCAGAAAGCCCTTGGTGATCCGCCCGCCCTGCAGCCAGTAGCGGAACATCTCCGGCACCGACACGGTGGTGACGGCGGTCTCGCACAGCTCGCCGTCGCCGATCGACAGCGGCAGCACCGTGGGCCTGGTGCCGAGCGTGCCCGACTCGTAGATCAGCGTGAGGCCGGGCGCATGGGTCAGCC
>JBPCWF010000077.1:0-2988 GCA_051009775.1 Hyphomicrobiales bacterium
TCAGGCCCTGGAACGACGTGCGCGGCGACAGGACGTCTGAGGCCGGGTCGGCGGGTTCGGCAGACATGGGTGCGACTCGAGGTGAAAGAGGGTCCGATGGCAAAGCCGCGCGCAACCTACTTTTGACGGCAGTGGGGGTCAAGCGGGGCGGTGGGGGTCCGGGTTTGTGCGCGCGGTTTGGTTCGGAAAGAACGGCCGGACCGCCCTGCGGGCCCGGGGTGGCGGCTTTGATCTCCTAAGGCGCGCCGCGTTCCAGCGCGGAAAAGCTCTCCTTGATCCATTCGACCAGCATCCGTGCGGTCCGGTCGCCCTTGAGGTGGGGCTGCATCAGCAGCCATACGCCGCGGGGCTCTGGCAGCTTGGTGACCGTGAAACGGTCATCGTCGAGAAGGCCGGCACACATGAATTCCGGCAATACGCCTCCGCAGCGGCGGGATTCGATGAGTTTCTTCACCACTATTAGGTTCTTCGTCACGCAGCGCGCGGCGTCTTTCCGTCCGGTCTCTATCAGAAACCGGGACTCCGGCGACATGTCGAGATCTTCGGGATAGGCGCAAAGCAGCGGTTCTCGGTCGGACGCCGGCGTGTCTGCAGGCTCGAAGAGGTAAAAACTGAGATCGAAGATTTTCGAAATGATGAAGTCGCCCTTGTCGGGCTTCTTCAGGCGCAACGCCAGGTCGGCTTCCCAGCGCGAAAAATCGACATTCTCGGTTGATGCCAGGAAGTGCAGGGTCAGCCCCGCGTTCCCGGCGAGGACATTTGCCACATTCGGAGCGAGTACCTCGACTGCGATCGAATCGGTGGTCGCAATGCGATAGGTGCCGACCCGATGCTCGACGCCTTCACCGACACTGGCGATACGCTCGGCATGATCGGCCATCCGTTTGGCGTGGGTCAGGATATCCCGGCATTGGGCCGTCGGCCTGCGCGCGCCGTCGACGGCCTCGAACAGTTGCACGCCAAGGTCGCGCTGAAGACGCGACAGACGGCGCGCCACGGTGGTCTCGTCGATGCGCAACCGCGTGCCCGCGGCGGAATAGCTGCCGGTCTGATAGACGGCCATGGCAATCCGCAGATCATCCCAGTTCATCACAGGATTATTCGGCGATCCTGCAGAATTGCAACCCTCCGCCGAACGATTGCGCCGTGCAACCGCGCGTCGCCGGCCCTTATGTAGCGCCAAACCGGCCCAGGGACACCGCATGCCCCAGGGCTTCACGAAAGACCGAGTTCAAGGGACTGAGACATGAGCACTATGGAAGACACCGCACGGTTGACAACCGCTGCCACTTACAACGCCGCAGCCGATCATTTCGACGACGCGCCGCTCGCCTTCTGGGACCGCCACGGCCAGCGGACCGTCGATTTGCTGAGGCTGAGCCTGGGAAGCCATGTGCTGGATGTGGGCTGCGGCACCGGGGCCTCGGCCCTTCCCGCCGCCGCGGCCGTGGGACGGCAAGGCCGTGTCATCGGCATCGACATTGCCGAAAACATGCTGAAGCGCGCCCGCGCAAAGGCGAGACTTGGACGTCTCGGGAACATCAGTTTCGCGCTAAAAGACATGTCGGATTCCGGTTTTCCCGACGACGCGTTCGACGCCGTCATCAGCGTCTTTTCGGTATTTTTCGTCCAGGACATGGAGCGTCAAGTCGCCGAACTGTGGCGGATGGTGCGGCCGGGCGGACAGCTCGCCGTGACGGTCTGGGGTCCTGGTGCCTTCGAACCAGGAGCCTCGATCCTAGGCCAGGAACTGCGCCGGCAGCGGCCAGACATTACCCTCTCAGCACGTCCCTGGGAACGCCTGGCGGAAGCTGAAAGCCTCCGGCGCCTGTTCCGCGACGGCGGAACCTGCGCACCGGTCATCCAGGTGTCCGAGGATAGCCAACCGCTATCGCATCCCTCCCAGTGGTGGATCATAGCCATGGGGTCCGGATATCGCGGGCAAATCAATCAGCTGACACCGGAGCAGCAGAAAACGGTTCGGTCGCAGACTGTGCAGAGACTGGCAGGCATGGGCACCGAAGCGGTCGAAACAAGCGCCGTTCACGCCATCGCGCGCAAGCCCCGCTGAAGCTGGCGCGCCCTTGAGACCGATCGACTGACAACAGGAGACTGAACAATGACCGAACCTTCCCGTCGCGATGTGATCCGATGCGCCGCTGGCGCCAGCGCCCTGGGCATTGCCGGTGCTCTCGCTCTGCCGCCATACGCCCTGGCCGGCAGTCCGCGGGAAACCGGGTATTACCGTTACCGGATCGGAGACGTGCGATGCACCGCTCTCTATGACGGTATCTGGCGGAAGACGCACGCCGACGATTTCATCCGCAACGCTTCTGTCGATGCCACCCGGGATTCCCTCGCCAAGGGCGGCCTGACCCCCGCACATGTCACGATCGAGTTCACGCAGACATTGCTCGAGACGGGCGGCAAGCGGGTGTTGATCGATCCCGGTACGGGGGGCCAATGGGTCGACACGGCCGGATCCATGCCCGGCAACATGGCGGCGGCCGGGTTTTCGCCACGCGACATCGACACGATCCTGATTTCCCATTTCCATCCCGATCACATTTTCGGCCTGATGGACCGGAACACGGACGCGCAGATCTTTCC
Organism: Hyphomicrobiales bacterium; assembly: GCA_051009775.1. GTDB lineage: Bacteria > Pseudomonadota > Alphaproteobacteria > Rhizobiales > JAJFHB01 > JBPCWF01. Next base: position 2,611 of record JBPCWF010000077.1, read on the forward strand.
CGACAGCGAGATCGTCGTGCCCGCCGTGGAGTATGATTTCTGGACCGACCCGCAGGTCTTCTCGATGCTTCCGAAGCCGTGGCACGGGCTGGCGCAACGGATCCAGGCGACGTTTCCGAAATGGCCGAATGTGAAACGGGTTGCGGATGATGTCGAGGTCGCGCCCGGCATCCGAAGCCTGTCTGCACCCGGCCACACAGCGGGCCACACCGCCTATCACGTAAGTTCAGGCAAGACCGAGCTGATCGTAGCGGGAGATGTGGCGATCACACCGGCGCTGTTTGTGGCAAACCCCGGCTGGCACATCGTGTTCGACGCCGATCCCGAACTTGCCGAGACAACGCGGCGCCGGCTTTTCGATCGCATCGTCGCGGACAA
>JBPCWF010000078.1:0-5324 GCA_051009775.1 Hyphomicrobiales bacterium
GGGCACTGCATCCCGATCGATCCGTTCTATCTGACCTGGAAGGCGCGCGAGTTCGGCATTCACACGCGCTTCATCGAACTCGCCGGCGAGATCAACACCAGCATGCCGCGCTGGGTCATCGAGCGCGTGACCGACGCGCTGAACGCCCAGGGCATTGCGCTCAGCAGGTCGCGCATCCTGGTGCTCGGCGTCGCCTACAAGAAGAACATCGACGATCTGCGCGAGTCGCCGTCGCTTGAGCTCATTGAGCTGCTGCAGGAGAACAAGGCGGATGTCAGCTTCAGCGATCCGTTCGTCCCGGTGTTCAAAGACAGCGCGGGCAGGGAGCTTGAAAGCACCGAGCTGACCGAGGAAACGATCAAACAGTTCGACCTCGTGCTGCTGGCGACCAACCATGACGCCTTCGACTACGACCTGATCCGCCGGCACGCGACGCAGATCGTGGATACGCGGGGGATCTATCGCGAGGCCGGAGAGCACATCGTCAAGGCCTAGACCACTATCCAGCCCAGGGAGGGAAGGGGATGAGCGGACAGGACGATCAGGAACCGATCGGCGAAGAGCACTACTCGCTCGACGTCGACCGGCTCCATCCGGAGATCGAACGGCGCGCGTTCGCCAGCGGCGGATATCCGTACGACAAGAAGCTGAAGGAGAAGTCCTATCTGGAGCAGCTTCGTCTGCTGCAGATCGAACTTCTGAAGGCTCAGGACTGGCAGCGCGAAAGCGGCGCGCGCATCGTCGTGGTGTTCGAAGGCCGCGACACGGCCGGCAAGGGCGGCACCATCAAGCGCTTCATGGAGCATCTGAACCCGCGCCATGCCCATGTCGTCGCGCTCTCCAAACCGACCGAGGCGGAGCGCGGCCAATGGTACTTTCAGCGTTACGCCGTTCATCTGCCGACGGCCGGCGACATGGCGCTGCTCGACCGCTCCTGGTACAACCGCGCCGGTGTCGAGCGCGTCATGGGGTTCTGTACGCCGGAACAGACCGAACTGTTCTATCGCGAGGTGCCCGAGTTCGAGCACATGCTGGTGCGCGACGACATTCATCTGTTCAAGTTCTGGCTGACCATCGGGCGCGAGCAGCAGTTGCGCCGGCTGCACCGGCGAAAGGCCGACCCGCTGAAACGCTGGAAGCTGTCGCCGATAGACTACAAGGCCGTCGGCAAGTGGGCCGACTATACCGAAGCCAAGATCGACATGTTCCGCCAGAGCCACACCGACCATGCGCCCTGGACCGTGATCAAGGCCACTGACAAGAAGCGCGCGCGCCTCAACTGCATACGCGTCGTCTTGAGTGCGCTTGACTATGCGCTAAAGGACGCCGAGGCGATCGGCGAGATCGATGCCCGGATCGTCGGCACCGGCGAAGACGAGATCGAATAGGCGCTGGAAGCCGCTATATCGAGCTGTTGAACAGTCCGCCGTCGAGCAACAGGTTCTGTCCGGTGATGTAGCCGGCATGGGCGCTGCACAGAAAGGCGCAGGCGCGGCCGAACTCCATCGGATTGCCGAACCGCTTGGCGGGCACGGAATTGCGCCGCATCTCGGCGACTTCATCGAACGTCTTGTCCTGAAGCCTGGCCATGCCCTGCATGCCCGACTGCAGCCGGTCCGTGTCGAACAGGCCCGGCAGGATTCCGTTTATGGTGACGTTGTGATGGGCGACATTCCGGGCGACGCCGGCCAGAAACGCGGTCAGCCCGGCGCGTGCGCCGCTGGAGAGGTCGAGCCCGACGATCGGCATTTTGACCGATGCCGATGTGATGTTGACGATACGCCCGAACTTCGCCGCGATCATGGGGTCGATCACGCGCTGGATCAGTTCGATCGGGGTCACCATGTTCTGGGTGACGCCGTCGAGCATGGCGGCGCGGTCAAGCTCGCGGAAATCGCGCAACGGCGGGCCGCCATTGTTGTTGACCAGGATGTCCGGCTGCGGGCAGGCGGCGAGCAGGGCTTCCTGACCTTCTTGGGTGCCGACATCTGCCGCGACCGGCGTGACCCTGGCGCCTGTCGCCCCGGCGATTTCGTCGGCCGTCGCCTGCAGCGCCTCCTGGTTGCGGCCATTGATGACCACGTCGACGCCAGCTTCCGCCAGGGCCGTGGCGCAACCGCGCCCGAGCCCCCTGCTGGACGCGCAAACGATTGCCGTGCGCCCCTTGATGCCTAGATCCATTATCTGTTTTCCTCCCGGTGGGTTGCAGTCCAGCTTGCCTCAAAAGGCCGGGCGGCCTCAAGCCCCGATGGGCCCCAGGACGTGTACTCATAAATCTGAACCGGCTAATCCTCCCCGGAGAGTGTCCGGGGAACACCCAGCTTCTGACCTTCACAAACTGAGTGCGGCAGGGGGAAAATGTGCCAGGACCGGAAGCTGGGTTCCGTCAATCGCGATCATCTAACTGACGGAGATCAATTCTTCCGGGCAGCGTTTGCTTTTTACGGTGTCTATCAGTGTCCGAAGCGGGGGGAACGATTACGGTTTGGACCCTATGACCGGGACTTTGCCTTCAGCCAGGGCCACCAGATCAAGCGCTGACGCGCTCACACAACGCGCAGGCTACACAGTGGTGAGGCGCCGATACAGAGCGGTGTTTCGTGCAATTTCGCGAAGTTGCTATTCTCTTCGTGACGTGGGTTGCACGAACCTGCATCGGGTCCTGCCTGATCTTCCAATCGGCGGTTACTCGGATTCGGATTGGTCGTTCCGATCCGGAAGATCGCGCCAGAGCAACCAGATCATGCCGCCGATGAACACGAAGGTCATCAGATTCAAAGCTGTGTCAATTGGATCGCCGATTAGCATAAGCAGGCAGTTCCTCCCCCAATGCGCGGGCCAGACAAACCAGCAGCATTACGGTTATGAAAACAAAAGGTAAAGCACCGAGGGCGATCAGCTTCTTCACAGCATTGATTGACCCGGAAAGGATCATCGCATAGCCCAGAATGCCCAAGAGTACCCCCCAGGCCACACGAATCGGCGGCTTTGGATCCGGATCGCCACCGGTTGAGAATGTTCCAAGGACGAACGCTGCGCTCACCACGCGGGTGACGATGAAAAGAAACGCTGCAATGATCGTTGCGAGCGTGGTCAGGGTTGTCAGCGGCAGTCGCTCCAGTAAGGCGAAGGTGACGCGCTCTACATTGCTCTGCGTTAACGCGGCCAACTCGCCTGAACCTCGCAAGGTTTCAAAGAGCCCTATTCCGCCGAACGCACCAAACCAGATCAGGGAAAAAACTGTTGGCCCGATCAATACACCGAGCACGAATTCTCGAATCGTCCGGCCCTTCGAGATCCGCGCTACGAAGACACCGACAAAGGGGCCCCAGGCGATCCACCACACCATGTAGGTCAGCGTCCAATCGTTGAACCATTGCGCGACGGTGCCATCGAAAAAGACTGGGGTCTTGAAGCCCCGCGGAATCGCTGAAGTCAGGTAGTCACCGAAGCCAACCAGCACCGAGTTTAGAAGGAACTCCGTTGGACCGAGAACGACCGTGAAGACCACCAGCGATATTGCGATCGTCATGGCAATATTCGATAGCCGCGACATACCGCTTCCGAGATCCACAAGAAGCGGCGGAATATAGGCTGCAACCATCAACAGAAAAACGAGACCAACCAGCCATGCCGCCGCTTTCTCTCCCCCAATCATGACGTCCACACCATCAGCGACCTGAAACACGCCCATCGCGATCGAGCCGCCTACGCCGACCGCGATCGCGACGATCGCCATGAAATCCGATAACCAGCCCACGACCCGAGCCCAGGTCTCGTCGGGAAAAAGGTACCGGATAGGAGCGCTTACAAGCATAGGCGTCCCGCGGCGGAAGCTGAAATACGCTATGGCAAGCGCTGTGGCACCATAGATTGCCCACGCGTGAATGCCCCAGTGAAAATTTGTCGCCAGGAGCGCCTGTTGAGCAGCGGAGCCGGCATCCATGAATTTTCTTGCGAACGCAAAATGCGTCAGAGGCTCGGCCACCGCCCAAAACAGCAGTCCGACCCCCATACCGGCAGCGAAGAGCATCGCAATCCAGGATGGCGTGGAGAACTCGGGTCTGTCCTCGTCCGCGCCCAAGCGAATGTCTCCATAGCGTGAAAAAGCAAGTGCCAAACAGAAGACGAGCATGCCGGAAACCGTCAGCATGACAAACCAGCCGCGGCTGCGGAAATACTGATCGACCAAAAGCGTCGCACTGTCGACCATGCCGGATGGGTCTACAACGCCCCAAACGCCAATAGTAACAATCACTATCAAGGACGCGACGAGTAAGCTCCTGTTGCCGGTCATGGCGCGTCTTCCTCAATTTGGTTCGTGACGCTTGATCAGCTTCCTTCGCCCCTGAGCGCCGATCTTCACCAATAACCTAGCAGGCGATTTAGCGAAACCTTCGTTAGCAGGCTGGATCAAACCCAGTTTGCGGTAGCTGAAGAAGTCTGTTCCGGGTCAAAACCGGTTGTTTATTCCCGGCACACCACATTTCCGTTAAACACCCGAAAGCGGTCGTCAGGGCACGGAAGTTCCGCCTTACGCCCGATAAAGGATTCTATCCGTGAGGGGCCCACACTTCCGTTTGGTTCCGATTGCAGACAAAATTGGATTCCGGTTATTCGTGAACTCCAAGCCATATCGGAGCCGCGTTAGGCATCGACCGGGGCTTGCGCTGAAAAAGAAAAACTGTGTGAAAGGCCTTGGGGCCTCGATCCCACCATTCGCCGTGGCTCACCGGCTGTGACCATTCAAGGCCCAACGTCTCCATCACATTGCCAAATCGAACCAGTCCGTTCTTTTCGCTCCTGAGGCAATCGTCCGCATTTCGAATGAACGTCACGCAACCATCACGGTGCAGCGTAATCTCGTCTACTGTTCTCATAACATCAATGAACGCATCCCAGTTTTCCAATCTGTAGCCACCGTCATGGAATGCTAGGTCATAAGCTTTGAAAAGGAGGCGCTCCGTTCGCATGTTGCTGCCGTCAAGCTCCGCGAGCAGCATCTTTGAGAAACGTTTTGGCAGGTACGTCGCAATTGAAGGAACCGAGACTTCTTCAGAAAAATGCACGAAGGGCCTGGCCACACTGAATAGAACATCTACGTAGTTCGACTTCATGAAAGCCTCAGTTCCGCGCATGGTTGCGCGATGGCAAGACATCACCATGCGTGTCGAATGTCAAAGAGTCCGTTTCGGGGCAAAATTCACTATAAATGGTGTCTCAACAGTACGTCCGTTCACGCCCCGACCATTGACGTTTTGGTGCGGAAGTTCGATTTACCCTTAAGAGCCGCCGTCCTCATGGCGATGCGATGACCGAAGAAA
>JBPCWF010000079.1:0-9762 GCA_051009775.1 Hyphomicrobiales bacterium
TCGAGCACGAAAGCAGCCACCACCCGGTCGACGGAGCGGTCATCGAGCGGAATTTCGATCGCGCCGCCGGCCTGCGTAATTTGGCAGCGCGATCCGAATCGCACGAGCCGCGCTTGCGCCAGCCCGACCATCACCGGGCTCAAGTCGGTGCCGATATAGGTTGCATCGTCCGGCAGGTGGGAGGCCAGCAGGCGCTCGGCAAAACGGCCCGTGCCGGTGCCGAATTCGAACACCGCGCGCGCCTCCGCAAACCGGCCCCGGTCGCACAGATCGTCAAGCGCGGGGTCTTCATACCAGGCCTCGGCGTCCTGGCCCGCGCCCAGCGCATCGTAATGCGCCCTGAGGCGTGCGTGCCGCACGGCATCGCCTGCCGCCGTCTTGGTGCCGGGTTCCATGCCCGTGGTCCTCACGAAGGTTGAGCCGCGATCATAGCCGCCGCCGCCACGCTTCGCGAGCCCAGGGCTTTGGGACCGGCAGGGACAATCGCGCCCCCGGCCTTGAGCGTGCACGCCAACTGGGCTACAGCGTAGCGGCCCGATCAACCAACGCCGCCAGGCGATGCCGCCATGACCACATCCCCGCCGACCGAGATCGACGAACTGACGGCCTTCGCAAACGAACTCGCGGACGCCGCGGGCGCAGCCATCCTGCCGATGTTCCGGGCCGATGTCGCGGTTGAGAACAAGGCGGACAAAAGCGCCTTCGACCCGGTCACCGCGGCCGACCGGGCGGGCGAACAGGCGATACGCGATCTCATCCTGGCGCGCTATCCCGACCACTCGGTGCGCGGCGAGGAGTTCCCGCCCCATGACGGCACCGGCCCGTTCACCTGGCTGCTCGACCCGATCGACGGCACCAAGGCATTCATTGCCGGGCTGCCGGTCTGGGCAACCCTGATCGGCCTGCTCAAGGACGGCGCGCCCCATATCGGGGTTATGGACCAGCCCTTCATCCGGGAACGTTTCGTCGGCACGCCCGAGGACGCCTATGTCGATGGCCCACTGGGCCGCGCCACGCTCAGGACCCGCGATGTCGGCACGCTCGATCAGGCCTTGCTCGGCACCTCCCATCCGGCCAATTGCGCCGCCGGCGCCGAGCGCCAGCGGTTCGACGCGCTGGAAGCACGGGTAAAACACAGCCGGTACGGCGGCGATGCCTATTTTTACTGTCTTCTGGCGGCGGGCTTCATCGACGTCGTCACCGATCCCGGCATGGGCGACTACGACATCGTCGCCCAGATCCCGATGATCGAGCGCGCCGGCGGCGTCGTGACCACATGGGACGGCGGCTCGGCCGTCTCGGGCGGCAACATCCTGGCCGCCGCGACGCCCGCACTTCACTCCGCGGCGCTCGACGTCCTCGCCGGCTGAGCAACCTCGGGCGCGCCCGGTACGAAGGCGTCGAAGGCCGCCCAGAACTGTTCCCTGAACTCGTCACGCTCCATCAGAATCTCGTGCAGCGCGCCGTCGACGGTGATCTCCCGGGAGTTCGGCAACCTCTGTCCGAGCCGGTAGATCGCCTTGGACGACACCACCCGGTCCTGACCCGCCGCCAGCATAAGCACCGGCGCCTTGAGCGGCCTTGGAAACCTCTTGCGCCGAAGCTCGATCATGGCCTGGAACGCCGCCGCCAGCCACCCGATCGTGGCGCCGCCGAGCCCGAGCTTGCGGTTGGCCTCCAGAAGCTCCACCGTGCGCTCGTAACGCACCGGGTCCGACGTCAGCCGGTTGCCCTGGAACGGCGACAGTTCCGCCGGCTGATCGTCACCGCCCGGCAGATAGAGGGTGGACAGGCCGAGCACGCTCAACACTTCGGCCGCGAGGCGGATGAGCGGCCATGGCATTGACGGCGGCATCAGATGCACCAGCGGGCAGACCGCGACGACGCGCGAAAACCAGGTGCGTTCGTCGAGTGCTCTGAGAACGATATTGGCGCCCATGGAATGGGCGAGCGCATAGTAGGGCGGCGGGCAGTCCGGCAGCACCACATTCTGCATGAAGCAGGTCAGGTCGTCGTCATAGCTGGCGAAGTGGTTGATATGGCCCTTGTAATGATTGCGCAGCGGCCGGTCGGACTCGCCCTGCCCGCGCCACTCGAGCACAGCCACCGCGAAGTCGCGCTCACGCAGGTCCTGCGCCACCTCGAAATATTTTTCGATGAACTCGCCGCGCCCCATGAACACGCAGACCGTGCCGCGCAACGGCCGGGACGATGTGCCGAACAGCGCGTAACGCAGCCTGGTCTTGTCGAGCGTGTAGACCCAATCCGTCACCGCATCGTCGGGGATGGGACTGTTCAACGTTCCCAGCAACACCGGTGGAGACTGTTCGGACATGGGCCGCCTGGAGTGAGTTTGTGAACCACCATGTTAGCGCCGTCGGACGGCTTGGCATAGCGCCGCATCCCTCCGTTATGGATTTTTGCCTAACGCAGCCGCCCGGCCGGGACATGCCCTTAAGGCACGACGGTCCGGAACGCTATCCGCTCCGGACCGTCGACCGGGCCGCACCAGGAGAAGGCGCCCCAGAACCAGGAGAGAAAGGGGGCACGCGGCGGCCCTCGGCGGGGCGGACCGGACCATCAAACCGGAACGCCCCGAACGGGCTGTCTCGGGAACCGTGAACCGCCGGCACAGCACACTTGGAAAGTGCTCATGCGGCCCGGTTTCGACGTGACGCATGCACCCTAGCGCCCGTTGCCTGAACCGGACCGGACGCGCTTGTTCAGCCGGCATTCACCATTGCGGCACGCCCGGCAGCCCGGGCCCGCACGCCGAACGGCCTTACGGATCGGGCCGGCGGTGCATCTGGATGCGTTGATAGGCGCCTTCGACATTGAGCGGCATCCATTTGTCGAACATCGCCAGATCCTTGTGGGCGGAAAGGTCGACCAGTTTCTTGGTCTCCTCAAGGGTCTTGCCCTGACGGGCGTATTTCAGAACCTCGTCATGGAGGTCGCTCATATATCTGCGGAAGGCGGTGACGTCGGCCCTCGCGCCCACGGCGCCATGGCCCGGCACGAGGATCTCGAAGTTCACGCGTTCGATCCGGCGCAACGACCCGATCCACTCCGGCAGGTGGGCATCGGGCAATGTCCTGTAGGCGACCGCCTTGACCGGTATGAAATCGACGGCGAACAGAGCGCGACGGCCCAAAGGACGCCCAGCACTGCGGTTGTTCTGCCCATTGACCTGCTCCCCGGCTGATATGTCGTGTGGCGCGGATTACAGCCCCGCTCCGGGCAAACGCCGCTCACCTTGTTGTGCCGCTATAGGTTTGTTCACGTTTTGTTTTAATGCCTGGTCCGGATACCGAACGCCGTGGCGCAGCAAAACGGCCCGGAGCGGTACCGCTCCGGGCCGTCGCACGTGATGCCTCCAGGGCGTTGGCCTCTCCACGTGCAACTCAGATCGGGCGGACGCGGGCGACGCGGCCCGAACGGGACTTGACCTTGACTTTCCAGCGCCCGCCGTCGCGCCAGCCGATGAACCGGTAGTTCGAGCCCTGGCAATCGGTCGCGCGGAGGTCACGGAAACCATGCTCGCGGCGAAGGATGCGTTTGATCTGACGGCAGGTGAGACGGTAGCTCGGCCGGGGACCCGGACCGGGACCGGCATCGGGGCCGGGTCCGGGACCCGGTCCGTGGCCGACAACACCGAGTTCGATGCTCACGGAGACGCCGGCATCGGCGGTGGCCGGCTGGAATGCGATAACGGCAGCGGCGATGGCGCCGGCTGCAATCAGAGATTTCTTCAACATGACGTTTCCTCCTGGTTCAGGTCACTGAATTCCGTATTTTGTGATTGCACCCTACCTGAGCGCACCTGAACCTATGCGGAAACGGCCGTTCACCCGGCGTTCATGTTGGCCCGGCCTGCCCGCAACTGGGTCGATAGGGTTTTCCTATATATTTCAGAACCTTAAGACGCATGAACCATGTTTTCGTGAAGCTTGGTCTGAATCGCGAAACACACCGGCGAAGCAAAAAAATCTGCGGAATATTCACGAAAACCGGTCGGCCGCGTCATCCGGCAATCGACACGGCCGGAGCGTCTTGATTCGCTGCAAAAACGCCCCATATCTGGAGAGCGGATGCCTATGAAGGGTCCGCATGACGACCCCAATGAAGCCCGGCCATAGTGGCGGGCGGAAGTGACATATCGCTTCACAGGAGGATGTGTAATGTTCGATTTGACCCCCCTTTACAGATCTACCGTCGGTTTTGATCGCCTGTTTTCCATGCTCGACAGCATGAACGGTGAAGGTGCGCCGACCTATCCGCCCTACAACATCGAGCGGATTGACGAAAACCAGTACCGCATCACCATGGCGGTTGCCGGGTTCGGCGAGAACGACCTCAGCGTCGAGGTCAAGCAGAACGCGCTGACCGTAACCGGCAAGCGCGGCGAGCCTGCGGAGAGCGCGGGCAAGGTCCTGCATCAGGGCATTGCGTCCCGCAGCTTCGAGCGCCGTTTCCAGCTTGCCGATCATGTCGAAGTGAGCGGTGCTGGGCTCGAGAACGGCCTGCTCCACATCGACCTCAAGCGCGAGTTGCCCGAGGCGATGAAGCCCCGCACCATCAAGATCGCCGGTGCCGGCGGCAAGAAGCAGATCGAAGGCAAGAAAGCGGCTTAGGTCCGCCTCACCTCAGATCCGATCAAAGGGGGCGCCCGCGAGGGCGCCCTTTCCTTATGTGTAGCCTGAGCATTATTGTGCGAGACCCCGTTGCACCAGTCGGATCAGGCCGTGACCGAAGACGAGATCATCGCAGCGGTGAGGGAAATCGCCGAAAGGCAGCCCGAACCGCAAACCTATCCTCCCCTGTCCGCCCGGGACATCCCGGCGGTCGAGGCGCAGATCGGCTTTGCCCTGCCGGCCCTGCTGGTGCGGGTCTACACGGAAATCTGCGACGGCGGCTTCGGCCCCGGCTTCGGCATGGAGGACCTGCGCGACGCCGCCCGCATCTATGTCAGGTACCGCGACGACCCTTATGCCGGCGACTGGAAATGGCCGACCGGCATGCTGCCTCTGCTGCACCACGGCTGCGGCATATACGATTGCGTCCATTGCACGAGGCCCGAAACGCCGATGATGCAGTTTGAACCCAACGCCGTGTCGCAAGCCGAGAGCTTCATCCCGCGCGCAAACAGCCTCGGCGAATGGCTCGCCGGGGGCTGCTGTTAGGGCGCCGTCTCCGCGCCCGAGCAACCGCCTCCGCTATCGGCGGCAAACGCGCGATCCTATTTCGCCGGCTTGCCCTTGTACTTGTCCGGCCCCGGGATCATTTTGTCGATGGCAGCGAATTTGCTGCCATTGTATTTCGCCGTAAGGCTCAGGATTTCCTTTGCGACCTTGTCGGCGGCGGCGGACAGAGCGGCATCGTTCTTGAGTTTCAGCTTGGCCGATTTCCCGGCTTTTACGATGTTCCTGAGCTGCTTGACCTTGGGCAGAGCCTTGGCGACGGCGGCCATTCTCTTGCGCGCCGCGGCGGCCCGCTTCGCCATTTTCACGGCATAGGTCTTTTTCTTCGTTGCCTTGCCGACCGCCCGGAGCGCGGTTTCAAGCTCCACCGCGACGCCGACGATGTACATCATGCGTTTCCGGCTGGAGCTTGCCTTGGAATTCTTCTTGCCGTCCGAGTACCACAGATTGTGCCGGACCTCGCCTTGCGACCAGGACACCAGCTCAAACTTGCTGCCAGCCGGGTGCCCGCCGACATTGACCAGCTTCTCCTGAGGCACGACATGGCAGCTGTAGCAGTTCTTTGCCAGCTTATAGAGCTGCCTCGGCCGGATCATCCCGGCGGCTTCCGACTTCTTCCAGCGCGACCTGGCCTGCGCCTTGGATTCAAGCTCCTTCTTCTTGTTGCCGCTGAACTCGGCGTGGACCTTGAGCCAGTCCTCGCCCGCCGAGTGGCACGACTCACATGAAATGCCCGAGATCGCCTTGGTCCTTTTCTTCTTTTTCTGATTGGTGAAGTGGCAGGTCAGGCAAAGGCTCTCGGACTTTACCCGCTTGATCTTCATCTTCTTGGTGATCTTTTTGGATTCCTTGCTCCGCGGCATCGCGCGGAAGGTCTTGAAATGATGCGTGGCCTTCCACACCGTATTCTCGTGCTTGTGGCACTCGGCGCATTCGTCCGGCCCCGTGATCTTTGTCGGATCCCGGTCCGCGGTCCCGGTCTGGGCCAGTGCGGCCTGGGCGGCCCAAATCGACACGACCGCCGACAACATGATGACTTTTAGCGCCCCCACCAGCATACGCCCCTGAAACATGGCCATAAGTCTCAACTCCCAACTTCCCTGTTACCTTCACTTCATTCTGCAATGGGGAGAATTCCCGCAGAATCGCCCGCACTGCATGGCGGAGCCAGCCGTATTTATTGTGCAGACATGGTCGATTCTAAGACCAACGACGCCCGTTTCACGGCGCGGACATCAAGCACATTGCGGGGAACAAATTAAGGCAAAATCGTCTGGCGGCATGAACGGCAAAAATGGCTGCCCGTACCGCCTACCCTGCGTATTGACAATCGGAGGGACTCAACCTTGAATAGCTGGATACAACCGGCGGCCAGGCAAAGGGGGGCCCATGCCCATGACTTACCACACGTGGCGTATCGCGCTGATCGCAGTACTGACCCTGCTGACGGCCGGCTGCCAGACCACCCAGAGCACGTCCGGGGTCAACACGGTCGGCGCGCAGGCCGGTCGCACGGCCACCGTGACCTCCAACCTGATCACCAAGGGCGGTCTGTTCCGGATGATGGGCCTCTCGGTGATCGCGGTCGACAACAAAGAGCTCAACAATTTCTGGACCACGACGCACAAGGTCCCGTCGGGCCGGCACAAGTACCGCATCACGACCAACTTCAGCCAGGGCCTGATCAAGGGCGCATTCACCGCCCAGGCGAACGTCGTCGCCACGCTGCGCGCGGGACGGCGCTACCGGCCCTCGGGCAAGGTGGAGGGCAAGCGTGTCCTCGTCTGGCTCGAGGACACCGCAACTGGCAAACGCGTTTCGACCGTCGGGTCGACCGGCTATACCGCCATCCCGCCGGACATCGTTATCGTTTACTGAGCACCATTGGATCCGCAACGGACAGGCGGCACTCCGTGGCCGGCCGCATGCGTCGCTAACGCAGGCTCACCCGCATGGGCATACCGTCTCTGGGCGTGAGGAACATGCGCGCAACGGGCATCGGCGCCTTGGCCGCGGCATAGTCGAACCGGGCGGCGCGCATCAGCGTCGCCAGGATCACCGTTGCCTCGACCAGCGCGAAGGTCGCGCCAATACAGATCCGCGGTCCGCCGCCGAACGGCATGAACTGATAGCGCGAATAGTCCGCCTCCCTGTCCGGCGCGAAGCGCTCCGGATCGAACCGGTTCGGGTCGTCCCAAAGACCCTGGTGGCGGTGGATCGCATAGATCGGGATCACCAGAAGCGTGCCGGCTTTGATGTCCACGCCACCGAGTTGCACGTCTTCAAGTGCATAGCGCTGCATCGTCGGCGCCGGCGGATACATCCGCATCGCCTCCTTGAGCACCTGCTGTACCGTCACCAGCCGGTCGACATGCGCCGCCGTGACCGGGCCTTCGGGCACGACCCGGCGCACCTCGTCCTCGAGCCGGGCCGCCCATTCGGGCGCCTGGGACAAGAGATAGAGCGCCCAGGTAAGCGCGGTCGCCGTCGTATCGTAGCCCGCCAGCAGGAACGCCAGCAGGTTGTCGGCGAGCTGCACGTCCGACATGGTCTGGCCGGTTTCCGGATCGACCGCGGAGATGAGCCTGGACAGGATGTCATCCGACTGGTGTGCGGTCGGACGGCGTTCGGCAATCAGATCCGTCACCGCCGCGCGCAGCCTGCGCTCCTGTGCGCGCATGCGCCGTCCGCCCGGACGCGGCATCCAGTGCGGCAGGTTGAAACGGATATAGAGGTACCACCAGTTGACGCCGCGGAAATAGTCCGCCCGCCCCTTCTCGATCGCCGCCCTGACGCCCGGTCCGCCGCCCGCCAGGATCGTATGCGAGATGACATGGAACGTGGCGCGCATCATGTCCTTGTCGATCGCATGCACCGTACCGGCGGGCGCCGAACGCCATGTCTCGATCGCGGCCTCTGCCGCCGCCGCCATGGTCGGCACATAGTTCAGAATGTCGCTGCGCCGGAACAGCGGTGCCGCCGTACGCCGCTGCCACCGCCAGCTCTCGCCTTCCGCGGTCAGAATGCTGTCGCCGAGCAAAGGCGCGAACAGTTTTTTCTGATAGCCGTCCTTGGGATACCGCTCCGCTCCGTCGAGCAGCACGGTTTTGACAAGCTCGGGATCGCAGAGGAAGGCGACGTCGAACAATCCGGAGGTGACGAAGATCGGCTCGCGGTAGACCGGCTCCGGCAGCGTCAAAAGAGCGTTGCGGCCGAGCTTCAATATGATCTCGGGCAGGCTCATGGCCTTCGCCGCAGGAGGGACATGGGGCGGATAGAAGCCCGTCCTCATGCCGGTCATGGTCGTCTCGGTCATCGGACCTGCGCTCGCTTTCCGTCGCGCCGGACGTGATCGGCGCCCCGAGCCCCTGTCTTCATAGATAGGCGTCGTGCGACCCGGGAACAACCGCTCAACCGGTTGCGTCCCTCGCCACCTGCAACAGTCTCTCGACCTCGTCGGGATCTGTCTTGAAAGACAAGACGAACCGCACCAGCACCTCGTCATCGGCAATGCTGCCCTCGCCCTTCGGCGGCACGCCGGGCCATTCGTAATAGACCGCGCCGGCGTCCTGGAGCGCCGCATGCAGGGTTCCGGGCAACACCGGAAACACCTCGTTCGCCTGGCACGGCGCGGCGAGCCGCACGCCCGGCAGCGCATCGAGCCCTTCGGCCAGAACCTGCGCCATCCTGTTGGCGTGCCTTGCGTTCTCGAGCCACAGATCGCCCTCGAGCATGGCGCAGAACTGTGCGCCGAGATAGCGGCCCTTGGACCACAGATGCCCGGCCTGCATGCGTCTGAACGGTGCGCTCTCGGCGAGGTCGGCATCGAAGAACACGATGGCGTCGCCGGCAATGGCGCCGTTCTTGGTGATGCCGAAGGTCAGGGTATCGATGCCGGCCTTCCAGGTCATTTCCGCGGGCGAACAGCCGAGCGCCGCGATCGCGTTGGCGAAACGCGCACCGTCCATGTGGACCTTGAGCCCGTGGTCCCGGGCGATCTCCGTCAGATGCCCAAGTTCGCTCAGCGAATAGAGCGTGCCGCTCTCCGTTGCCTGGGTCAGCGACATGGAGGCCGGGATGATGTCGTGCGGCGGCCTGACGCCGGCCGACGCGACCTTGTTCTTCAGTCCCCCCGGGGTGATCTTACCGTCATTACCCCATATCGGCAGCAGCTTGGCGCCGCCGGTATAGAATTCGGTCGCGGCGCACTCGTCGACCATCACGTGAGAATCCGTATGGCACAGCACCGCGCGGTAGGACGGCGTGATCGACGCCAGGCCGAGAGCGTTGGCCGCCGTGCCCGTGGTCATCAGGAGCGCCGTTACGTCGCGCTCGAACAGCTCGGAAAACATCGTTTCGGCGCGTTTGGTGTGCTCGTCGCCGCCATAGCTCGGCTGCGGGCCTTCGTTGGCTCTGACGATGGCTTCCATCACCTCCGGCGACGCGCCGACCGCATTGTCACTTGCGAAATACACTTCAGAGCTCCTGTTCGTTGAAGATCTCGACGTCCGGCAGGTCGGCTTGAGGAATAAGCCCGAGCACCCGGCAATAAAAGGCATAT
>JBPCWF010000080.1:0-4584 GCA_051009775.1 Hyphomicrobiales bacterium
GACAAAACCCGGCGCGGCCTTGAAGGCCGTGTGAGAAGCGGCAAGTCGGGCGGTGGTCTCTGCTACGGGTATGACGTGGTCAGGGCGGTCGATGCTTCTGGAGAGCCGATCCGCGGGGACCGACGTATCAATTCAGAAGAGGGTGCAATCGTCGTGCGCATCTTCAGAGACTTTGCCGCAGGCCTCTCACCACGAAAGATTGCGCAGAGGCTAAACGCCGACAGTATCCCTGGTCCCGGTGGCCGCATCTGGCGCGATACCACCATCCGCGGACACGCGACGCGGCGCACCGGCTTGCTGCGCAATGATCTCTATGCCGGAAAGCTCGTCTGGAACAAACAGCACTACGTCAAGGATCCAGCGACCGGAAAGCGCCTGGCCCGGCCCAACCCACCGGAACAATGGATCGTTCACGACCTGCCTGAGCTGCGTATCGTAGAGCCGGAGCTTTGGGATACGGTGCAAGAACGGCTTGGGGATATCAGGGACTCCGAAACGGTGCGAAAAGCCCGTGCGACAAAATTCTGGGAGAAGCGGCGCGCCACCAGCCTTCTGACAGGCAAAGTCAAATGTGGCCATTGCGGTGGCGGATATGCAGCCGTCGGACGTGATTACCTTGCCTGCGGCACGGCCCGTCAAGCCGGTACCTGCTCTAACGCCAGGAGCATCCGGCGCCCCATCCTTGAAAACCTGATCCTGGACGCACTCAAGAACAACCTCATGCAACCCGAACTGGTCGAAGAGTTCACCGCGGCCTTCCATGACGAAATCAATAAACAGCGACGGGACGGTGCAGCTGAACGAGGCCGCATTGAGCGCGCACTGGATCGCGAGAGGCAGCGCTTAGATGGCCTTATCGAGGCGATAGCTGACGGATTGCGCACTCCGGGCACACTCGCCAAGCTTGAGCAGTTAGAGCGTCGCACGGCCGAACTCGAAGCACGGCTCGCTTCAAAGCCCGTTGACGCGCCCATACTTCATCCCAACCTTGCCCAGCTGTATCGAAGAAAGGTTGAACGCCTACATGATACTCTGAGCACCTCGGACATTGGGCAAGAAGTGCTCGATACATTGCGAGGGTTGATCGACGAGGTTCGGCTGGAGAACACCGAAGACGGATTCCAAATCGAGCTGATTGGCGACATCACCAAGATCGTCGAGTTCGCCAATACCTCGAACCAAAACAAAAAACAGCCCGCCTTTGATGAGAGGACAGCCTGTTCGGTAAAAGTGGTTGCGGGGGTAGGATTTGAACCTACGACCTTCAGGTTATGAGCCTGACGAGCTACCGGACTGCTCCACCCCGCGCCAAGATGTTCGCGTTGCGATCAGGGTCTTGTCCTCCGAACCTTGGCCGCCATCACTTGTTGTGAAGCTTTCGACCATCCAACCCGCCGTCTGGGCCGATGGCCCGGCGCGCTGGTCGTTCAATGGAATATCCCCTGAGACTTCCATGCCGCGAACGGTACATCCCCGCCGCGCCAGGAAGTGGCCTCTATATAGCAGGTGCTGCACAAAAGAGAAGCCCCGTGAGCCAATTCGCCGCAACTAATTCGTCATGTTCCGCCAAGTGGCAGGCAGGCCTGCCGGGAGCCTCACCATCGCTCGCTTGCATCAGGTAATTTCGCAGGCGCATGGCCATGGTCGCCGCCGGCGTGTCGTGCGGAAACAGCGTCAGGACCTCGCCCTCGGGGCCGACCAGGAAGGTCAGGCTCGAATGGTCGACCAGATAATCCTCAGGCCCGCTTGCCCAGTCCGGCACCACCTTGAGCCGGTGCAGCCGGAACGACCTGGCGACCTTGCTGATCTGCTGCTCCGAGCCGCCGAGCCCGACGAAGCGGTCGCCGAACTGCATGACATAGGCCTTGAGCACGTCCGGCGTGTCGCGCTTGGGATCGACGGTGACGAAGACCGGCACAACGCCCTTGGCCCGCTCGCCCAGCTGCTCGAGGGCTGCGGCCATCTCCTGCAGGCTCGCCGGGCAGATGTCCGGGCAATAGGTGTAGCCGAAATAGATCAGGAGATAGCGGCCGCGATAATCGCGGTCGGTGCGCGCAATGCCGTCATGGTCGACCAGTTCGAACGGCCCGCCGAACAGCTTGCCGAACGGCACGGGCGGCGCGGCCGTGTCGGGCGCGGCATCGCGCGCCTGGGCGGCACCCAGGGCGAGCGCCGCGACCGTCGCCACTGCCGCCATTGTCTTGCAGACCGTCATGGCCGGCCTATTCCTCGGGCTTCAGTCCCGGAATGCCGTAGACGCCGTCGTCCTTGAGCGTCTTGAGCACCAGCGGATCGCTCTTGAACCACTGGTTCGACTTCTTTCCGCCATTGCGCTTCGACCAGTCCTTGCCCCAGCCGTTGGCGCGGCTCCACTTGCCGTCGGGCGCGAGCCGCTTGAACTGGATCGCGAACATCGGCATTTTCGGGTTGTTGATCATCAGCCCGTCGGCGGTGATCTTCTTGCCGCAGAACTGGATCAGGTCGGCCGTGCCGCCGGCGAAGATATCGAAGTTCTTGACCACCGGGACCAGCCGGCCGTCATCGAGCAGCAGCCCGAGCTGCCTTTTGCCGTCGCCGCAGTTCGCCGCGCACTGGCCGGTCACCTCGCACAGAAGGTCGACCACCTTGGCGTCGACCCGCGTTTTCACTTCATTGTCGATGCCCCATTCCTGCGCCGCCTGGGCCGCGCCGCCGAGCCCGATCATCATGGCCGCTGCGGCCAACAGAACTCTCTTCATCGCTCACTCTCCGAACGGCTGAATGCCGTACTCTTCATGGGTCAGGTTAACCACGCCCTTGTCGTCGGCGACCTTGCTGACCACCAAGTAGTTGACGCCATCGCGGACATAGAGATCGCCGTCCACGGTCACCTTGTGGGTCTGGATCTTGATGATCGTCGGGTTGGCGACGGACCGGTCGTCATCCTCGAGCCTGAGGACCATATAGACCGTGCCGTCTTCGGCCAGGATCGACACCGGGATACCGCCGACCGCGCACCACACGGCGCATTGGTGATGCGCGGTGCCCTGGGCATACATGATCTCGGTCACGTGGCACCAGGTATCGATGATCTCGCCGGAGACCTGAATTCTCTTAGGCGTGGTCGCCGCGGTGCCGGAACCGCCGAGGCCGGCGCAGAACGCCGCCGCCATGAGCAGTCGAACGAAGCCTCGCATGGATGGTTTCCTCCCCTTGTCTTTTTGCCGCGGACCGCCCGTTGGAACGCCAACGGCTCATCCGCGCCGATGCAGGCACTTTCAGCACCACGCACGCTAATCGCTGGGACCGCGCCGGAAAACCAATAAGACCGTGAACGGAGCGTTTGCTCCGATAAACTCCGCGTGAGCCCGGTGTCAGTTCGGGTAGCGCGCCTTGAACCGGCGGTAGGCCGCCGTGTCGCGGATCAGGCCGGACCGGTCGACCCCGCCATACCGTTCCGCGATCTGGGCGGTCAGCGCCCTGATGCGCTGCTGGTTGGTCGGATGGTCGCCATGGAAGAAATTGGCAAGCTCGGAGCGGTCGCCGTAGAGCCGGCGCAGAACCTCGAACACCTGAGGCGCAGCTTGGGGATCGTAGCCCGCCTTGACCATGGTATCGAGGCCGAGCCGGTCGGCTTCGATCTCGAACGTCCGGCCGTGGCCGTTGATCGCGGCGCTGATCGAGTAGTCGTAGACCGCGCGGGCCACCGCCGACTTGAGGCCTGCGGCCTCCACGCCGAGTTTGGCGGCGACCTGAGCGCCCTTCTTGTTGCGGATGCCGCGCACCACGTGGCTTTCGGTGATATGGCCGATCTCATGGGCGATGACCGCGGCCATCTGCGCCTCGGTCTTGAGCGCCCGCACGAGCCCGGTGGTGACGAAGATGTGGCCGCCGCCCGGCGTGAACGCGTTGACCTGGGCGTCGTCGAGCAGATAGAGCCGGTAGGTGTAGTCCTTGGCGCCGGCGGCGCGGGCGAGCTTGACCGCGATGGTGTTGAGATAGGCTTCGAACGCCCGGTCGTCGGAGTGCAAATGCTGCGCGACCAGTTCGCCGGCCGCCGCGTCTCCCAGTTCGCGCTGGCGCTCCGTCGACGTGTTGAGTGTAGTCGCAAACGTCGCAGCATCGCCCAGGCTGTCCACCATGTTGCCTGTCTTGCAGGCGCCAAGCAGCGCGGCGCAAAGGAGTGCCCCAAGGATGATGCGGACCGGCATATCGTCCCCTGCCGAGTTGCGCGTGGTCGCGATGATAGGCCGAGTTGCGATGCGCGGCAACGCGCGCACAAAAAAAGCCATCGGGGAACCCCGATGGCTAGGTTGAAGTATCATTATGGTCGAAAAGAAGGGATCTCGATGATCGTCAGAATGTTCAGTGTTCTGTCCTTGGCAGGCCTGGCGGCGACCTACTCTCCCGTGCCTTAAGACAAAGTACCATCGGCGCTGAGGCGTTTAACTACCGAGTTCGGGATGGGATCGGGTTCGGACACCTCGCCAGAACCACCAGACCGGCAAAGGACAGATCGTAATCACATGGTTTTTTTGCACTTTCCGCGCCTTTTACCTCATCGTCACTCCCGCGAAAGCGGGCGTCTATTGGCCGCCCCGCATG
>JBPCWF010000081.1:0-3228 GCA_051009775.1 Hyphomicrobiales bacterium
GAAGGCCCGATCTGGCATCCGAGCGAGCACTATCTCCTGTTCTCCGATATGCCCGGAGACGTGCGCCGGCGCTGGGACACCCACGGGGTGCGCGAGGTCATGCGGCCGGCCAACAAGTGCAACGGCATGACCTATGACGCCGATCTCAACCTCATCGTCTGCGAGCACGCCACGTCGACGCTGGTGCGCGAGCGCCCGGACGGCCGGCGCGAAGTCCTGGCATCCCACTTCGAGGGCCGCGAGCTGAACAGCCCGAACGACGTGTGCGTCGGCTCCAACGGATCGATCTACTTCACCGACCCCTGGTATGGCCGGATGCCGGTGTTCGGCGTCGAACGGCCGCGCGAACTCGGGTTCCAGGGGGTCTACCGGGTTGTGCCCGGGCGCGCGGGGCAGGAACCGGAATTGCTGACCGAGCGCTATCTGTTCGAGATGCCGAACGGCCTGTGCTTCTCGCCCGACGAAAAGCTCATGTATATCAACGACACCGAGCGGACGCTGATCCGGGTGTTCGACGTCGATCCGGACGGCACCCTGTCGAACGGGCGCCTGTTCGCAAGCGGCATCAAATCTGAGCTCAAACCCGGCGTGCCCGACGGCATGAAATGCGACGCGCAGGGCAATGTCTGGGTCACCGCGCCCGGCGGGGTCTGGGTCTACAATCCGTCCGGCACGCTGATCGGCAAGGTGGTGGTGCCGGAGATGGTCGCCAACCTGCACTGGGGCGGCCCGGACTGGCGGACGCTTTATCTCTGTGCGACCCACTCGGTCTACACAATCACCACAAAAGTCGGCCCGCGCAACGAACCGTTCATGCGCACCGCGCCTGCGGCGGTGGTGACACCCGCGCCCGCGGTCCCGGCGCCGACACCTCCCGCGGCTCCCGAACCGGCTGCGGCTCAGTCAACAGCTCAAGGCCTCAATCTCGATCCGGCGCGCTGCGCCCTGATCATCCAGGACATGCAGAACGACGTCATGATGGACGGCGGCGCCTTTGCCGATTCAGGCGCGCCGGAACATGCCAAACAGCAGAACGTGGTCGCCAATATCCGCCGCCTCGCAGATGCCTGCCGCCGCGCCGGCGTGATGGTCATCCATGTCTGGTTCGTGGTCGAGCCGGGGGCGCCGGGCGTGACGCTCAACGCGCCCCTGTTCGAGGGGCTGGTCGATGCCAAGGCCCTGGTGCGCGACACCTGGGGCGTCGCCCCCGCGGCGGGCCTGGAACCAAAACCGGGCGACCATGTGGTGGAGAAAATGCGCATGAGCGCCTGGGAAGGCAGCGCGCTCGAAACCGTTCTGAAGAGCGGCAGGCGCGACATCATCATCGACACCGGCGCCTGGACCAACATGTCGATCGAGCACACCGCACGGACCGGCGCCGATAAGGGCTACATCGTGGTCGTGCCGGAAGACGCGTGCTCGACCATGAATGCCGAGTGGCACAATGCGTCGATCAACTTTGCGATGCAGAATGTCGCCGCGGTGAGCAACACCGACGAGGTGATCGCGTCGCTTGGATCGTGAGCGGACTGAGGCGGACGAACGTTCGCCGCCCGGGGCCCGTCAGCCGCCGGTCTCGGCCAGGCCGCCGCCAACGCCGACCAGACGCTGCTTGAGCCTGGTGACGCGCTGGTAGCTCTCGATGATGCGTTCGAGCAGGGCCGTGTCCTTGCGGGCGGCCTTCTTCAGATAGCCGATCGCCTTTTCCGAAAGGTCCGCTTCGAAGCCGACCGAATTGGCGTTCAGGAGCAGGTCGTTGCCGGCCTTGACCGCCATGATGACGCGCTCCTCGAAGGTCCACTTGGTGCGCACCGCCTTCATCTCAAGATCGTCGGTGATGACCACACCGCCGTAGCCCAGCTGGTCCTTGGCGCGCAGCAGTTCGTTGATCATCATCGGCGACAGGCTCGCCGGGCGCGGCTCGTCGGGCGCAGAGTACATGTCGAGATTGAGATGGCCGGTCATGACCATGTCGACGACACCGGTCTTGATCAGCTCCTTATAGGGCTTGAGCTCTTTCTTGACCTTCCAGGTCTTGGAAATGTCGACCTGGCCCTTGTGGCTGTCGCGGGTCGACGAGCCGTGGCCGGGGAAGTGCTTGACCGCGGTCAGGATGCCCTGATCCGAATGGGCCAGGATGAACGCGGCGGCGAGTTCGGTCACGACGGCGGGATCGGACGAATAGCTGCGCCCGCGCGCGCCGATGATCGGGTTGTTCGGATTGATGTCGACATCGACCACCGGACCCAGATTGAGGTTGAAGCCGAACTCCTTGAGCGAAATGGCCATGTCGCTATAGACCGACAGCGCGGTCTCCGCGCCCTGCTCGGCAAGATCGCTGGCGGGCGGCACATCGTCCACGCCATGTTTGGAGGTCAGCCGCTGCACCTCGCCGCCCTCCTGATCGATCGCGATCAGAGGCACGTGGCCGGACTTGAGACCTTCGGACATGAACAGATTGGTCAGGCTGCGGACGCCGCGGGGGGATTTTATGTTGCGGCCGAACAGGACCACGCCACCAAGGCGGCCCGCCGCCAGATGCCTGGCAATACGTTTCGGCGCCGGCTGATCGGCACTCGTGCCGTCGAAGCCGAGCACCAGCAATTGGCCGATCATCAGCTCAAGCTGATCATCGGTGACGTCGGCGGGATTGATCTTAGGCCGGGCGGCATCGGGGTTCGCGATCACGACCACGGTTTCGCGGGCCGGGATCTGCCGGTCACCGGTCGGCACCAGATCGCCCGGCTGGACGGCGGCTACGGTTGGGGTCTCAGGGGCCGCGGCCGCGGGCTCGACCTTTATCGCCGCGGTTTCTTCCGGCAGGGTGCCGAGCGGCGGCTGGCCTGTGGTCTGAACCACGGTGGTGGTGTGGGCTTCAAGATCGGTGGTCTGGGTCTCCGGCTGCGGCACCGGGTTCACCGGATCCACCGTCTGCTCGGGCTCGGCGCTTACGGTCCGCACGGTCTGGTTCGCAGGCGCGGTTTCCGGCACCGGTACGGGCGCTGCGGCCGGCGCGGCCGGCGCCGCTGTTTCAATTTGAGACGCCGGAGCCGTCTCGGGCATGGACATCGCCGATGCACTGTCCGGCGTCACCGTCTCAGTCTCGACCGCCGCCACCTGGCGCTCGTGCCGGTCCTCGGTGTGGGAATCACGCAGAAGCATCCCCACGGAGCTGCCGACCACTGCCATGAACAGCATGGCCGAGGTCACTTTCATCCAATATGCACT
>JBPCWF010000082.1:0-6820 GCA_051009775.1 Hyphomicrobiales bacterium
TGGCGGGGCGTTTTTTTTTGCTGTGGGTGGGACAAAAGAAAGGGTCCGCGCCGAAGGGGTGCGGCGCGCCCCGAAGCCGTAAGGATGTCGAGTGGCTATTCGGCGGTCTGACCGTTCTTGACGGCGGTGTCCGCGACGCCCATCTTGCCCACGGTCTGTTTCAGGATCCGATCGAACTCGGTTCCGCCGTCGCCGACATTGAGCTCGTGCTCGCAGACCGGTGCGCAGTTATAGGTGGTTCTGGACGATCCTCTGTGCAGGGACACCTCGTGGGTGCCGCCCATGGTCACGTTGAGCTCGAAATGGGCGATTTCTTCGCCGCCCTGATTAAGCGCTATGACATTGGTGCTGCCGAAATTCCGGCCCATGACCACAAGCAGATTGCCGTTCTGCAAACTGACATCCGCGATCGACGGATTGCCGATGATGATGGTGGCCGGAGTGGACACCAGCGGAACCAGGCGGGCCTCGTCGGCCTTGACCCGAATTGTGGTCTCCGCGCTGTCCGCATGACCTGCCGAAAGCACGAAACCGCCGACGGCAACGCCGAAAACAGCGACTGCAACCTTGAAACCTGACGCGATAAAACGCAACGAACCCCACCCCATGGCGTGACCTTTCTGAACCGAAACCTGGACAATAATTCAGTGCGATTAACGGCGAAAATGGTGAAAGAAGTCTTACATCTGCGCGCGTTCGGGCGGCGGTCACCGCCGTTTTGGCGATTTCATGCCGTGAATTGGGGGCGGGCCCGGATGATTCGTTCATAGAACTCCCGGCTTGTTCCGTCGTTGTCGCGTCATGCAAATTCATGGGATGCGTGCGGTCCTGCGGCCGCGTCAAGCATAGGCAAGCAAAACGGGCTTCGTTAATGGCGCCTGTAACGGCGGGAAAGCGGCGATTGTCTGCTCTGCCGGGGCGAAAACAGTGCGTGTGTCTCACATGAGGTCAATTTTAACATAATAGAAATATCCAAATACATGCGAAAAACACAAGGAAAAGAGAAATAAAGTGATTTTTAACCGTACAGTCCAAAGTATAAAACTCCGTATAATAATAAAGTTGGAGATTTTAACTTCATCGTAACAGGTGCCGACTAGGATGGGCCATGGTTCAAAGCTGCCACAGTTTAATTGGATGGCAGGGAGAACTGGTGCTGTCAAACCTGTGTATCAAAGGAGACACTAAAATGAATAAGATTATGCAGTTCACCAAAGACGAGTCTGGCGCGACCGCTATTGAGTATGGTCTGATCGCTGCGGGTATCGCGGTTGCGATCATCGGCGCTGTCTTTACCGTTGGTACGAAGCTGAGCGCCATGTTCACGGGCGTCGCTGGTAACCTGAACGCGCCTGCTTAATAAGCGCGAAGGCACACAGCTACACTTGTCAGCCGTTCTCCCATTCGAGACATCTGACAGGGAGGCAGTCATGGGCTGCCGGCTCCGGCCGGCAGCCCACTCTTTTTTTGGCGGCGTCGCGCCTCAGACAGGCAACGGTCCAGGCGTGTTCATGCGGGCCGGACAAACGGCGCGGCTTTTACCGCGAATTTACCGGACTGTGCGACAGTGCTGCCATAAGCATTGCCGGGGTTCGGCACTAGGGTAGGTGGTGGCGTCGTGTTCGAGTTTCTCATGTTTTCGGTTTTCCCCGCGGCCATGGTTCTGGCAGCGTGTTGCGACCTTTTCTCCATGACGATATCGAACCGCCTGACGGCCGGCCTCGCGGTGGCTTTTTTTCCGATCGCCCTGTGGTGCGGTTTCGATGCCCAGACACTCATGATGCACGTTTCGGCCGGGGCGGCGATGCTCGCGATCGGTTTCACCCTGTTCGCCTGCGGCTGGATCGGCGGCGGCGATGCCAAGCTGTTCGCCGCCACGGCGCTCTGGCTCGGGTGGACGCCATTGTTCGAATACGCCTTATGGGCATCTCTCATGGGCGGGGTTTTGACCATCGTGATTCTGTTCGCCCGAGGCATACCTCTGCCGCCAAGGCTTCAGAGCGAAACCTGGGCGGTGCGCCTGCACGGCGCCAGGCAGGGTGTACCCTATGGTATCGCTCTGGCGGCTGCCGGCCTGATGATCTATCCGGGCCTGCCTCTGGTGCCGATGCTTCTGCGCTAGCATCTCCAGAGAAAGCTTCAAATTGTGAGTCTGTTTCCGCCGGCCGCGTCGTTCGCGGCCGAACTGCTATTTGGCCTGGGCCAAGACATGCCGTGTCCGCACCCCAGTATTGTCCAAGCAATCGCACTATCCGCCACCCATTAACCTAAATTTGACCATTCGAGGGTCAAATGCGTGACACAGGCATTCCGCCTTTCTCGTCTGTCAGTTCGTATCGGGTATGGGTCGATGAACAAAGCGCGTATAGCAATTCTTGGTTTGGCATTAGTGGCTGCAATCGGTGCCGCGGTGCTGGTCAGCAGCATGACCGGCACCGAGCCGGTCAAGGTCGAAGGACCGAAGGTCGAAACCGTCAAGGTACTGGTTGCGGGCAGGGACATCGCCCTCGGCACCTTGCTGGCATCGGATCATTTCAAATGGCAGGAGTGGCCCAAGACGGCGCTCAGCTCTCATCTGATCACAAAAGACAGCGCACCGGACGCCGTGAAGAAATTCAAGGGCGCGACCGTGCGGGTGCCGTTTATCAACGGCGAGCCGATCATCGACCGCAAGGTGATCCGGCCGGGCAGCGGCGGCTTCATGGCCGCAATTCTGCCGGAGGGCATGCGCGCGATCAGCGTGAAGATCTCTCCGGAAACCGGCGCCGGCGGGTTCATTCTGCCGAATGACCGCGTCGATGTCCTGCTGACCAGGCGGGTCCGCGCAACCGGTGGCACGACGCGCGAGGCGCATGTCAGCGAGACCGTTCTTATAAATGTGCGCGTGCTTGCGATCGACCAGACCTTCCGTGACAACGAGAAGGGTGACCAGGTCAATGTCGGCAAGACCGCGACCCTTGAGCTGAAACTGCCGCAGGCCGAGCTTCTGGCGCTGGCCGAAGCCATGGGCGACATCTCACTGGCGCTGCGCAGCATCAAGGACTCGTCGAATCTGGCGCTCGGTCAGAATGGCCCCCAGGCTATGCCTTTCCTGGGCCAGGACCGCAGCGGCTCCGTGACGCTGCTGCGCTACGGCATCAGCAGCACCGTCAAATCTCAATAGCTAGATAAGGATTAGGGCCGATGTTGAGCGTGGCTCCGGGTAAATTCAGCAACACTTTGTCGGCACGCCGGTGGGCGGCGTGGCTCGTCGTCCCCTGCACCTACATGCTTATGGCTCTGGCCGGCATGATCGGGCCGCAGGCGGTGACTCAGGCTTCTGCCGCAGATCTCCTCACCATCGAGGCGGAAGAAACCTCGCGCATCGTGCGCATCGGCTTGAACAAGTCGATCATCGTGCGCCTGCCGGTCGCGGCCCGAGACGTGCTCGTGTCCGGGCCCAAGAAGGTCGACGCCGTCGTGCGGTCTGCGCGCACCGTCTACCTGATGGGTCTCGAGGTCGGCCAGACCAATGTCTTCTTCTTCGACAAGGACGGCCGCCAGATCCTGAGTCTCGACGTCGCCGTCGAGCGCGACACGCGGGTTCTCCAGCAGACGCTGAAGCGCCTGATACCGAAGTCCGATATCCGCATCGAATCGATGAATGACAGCGTCATTCTGACCGGCTCTGTCGCCAGCGCCCAGCAGTCGCGTCTGGCCACCGACGTCGCGGCGCGGTTCATTGCGCCGAGTGACGGTGCCACCAACGCCGACAGCTCTTTCGCCGCACGCGTGATCAACACGCTGACCATCGTGGGCAAGGATCAGGTCATGCTCAAGGTCACCGTGGCCGAGATGCAGCGGACCGTTCTCAAGCAGCTGGGTGTCGATCTGGACGGCATGATCGAGATCGGATCGACAATGATCGACTTCCTGACCGTGAATCCGTTCACGCTTGCCAATGGTGTGCTCAGCCCCACCAACCTGGACATCAACACGAACTTCGACGGCAATTCGGTCGGCGCGGTGATCCGCGCGATGGAGCGCAACGGTCTGCTGCGCACACTGGCCGAACCGACACTGACCTCGGTGTCGGGTGAAACCGCCAATTTCCTGGCCGGCGGCGAGTTCCCGATCCCGGTCGCGTCCGATGACGAAGGCATTAGCATCGAATTCAAGCCGTTCGGTGTCGGCCTCGGCTTCACGCCGATCGTTCTGTCGGAGGGCCGCATCAACCTGAAGGTTTCGACGGAAGTCTCCGAGTTGACGACCGACGGCTTCACGCTCGGTTCGGCAAGTACCACCGCGACCATCAGTGTTCCGGGCCTGCGCGTGCGCCGTGCCAACACCACGGTCGAGATCCCGAGCGGCGGCTCGCTCGTCATGGCCGGCCTGATCCAGGAATCGACCAAACAGCAGTTCAACGGCATTCCGGGCATCAAGGACGTGCCGGTGCTTGGCACCCTGTTCCGCAGCCGTGACTTCCAGAGCGAAGAGACGGAGCTGGTGGTGATCATCACGCCTTACATCGTCGAGCCGGTTCATCGCGATCAGCTGGCGACACCGGACATCCAGTACAACACGGCGACCGATCGCCAGGGGTACTTCTTCGGGTGGCTGAACAAGATCTACGGCGTCAATGGCGGCGCCAAGCCCGAAGGCACGTATCACGGAAGTGTTGGGTTCATCGTTGAGTAATTTTGAGGGCGGGGAAGAGCAAATGAGTGGCCTTGAAAAGAGTATCTTGGAACGTGGCGTTGCCTGTAAAGGACGTGCGCTCCGGCGCTCCGCCTCGGTGGTCGCCTTGGGCATGGCAGTAGGGTTGTTGGGCGCATGCAGCTCGGATTACGACCCGCTGGCGGTGCCATACGAGCCGATCAATGCGGAAGAGCGGTATCCGATCACCGTTGGCAACAACAAGGTGAGCATGGAAGTTCCGGTCCACCGCCGCATGTCACGCCTTTCAGGCGATGTACGCATGGATGTCGAAAGGTTCCTGGCGCAGTACCGCTCCGCGGGCACCGGCCGCCTGACGGTGGTTCGGCCCAAGCGGTCCCGGAACAGAACCGCCATGGCCACGGCGACGGCGGAGCTGCAGAAGCTGATCACGGCGGCGGGTATCGATCACCGTTCGGTTTCCTACAGAAGCTATGCCTCGGGGGCCGCCGGCACGACGGCGCCGATCACGCTGTCGTTCGAGAGTTATGTGGCCATCAGTCCGGATTGTGGCGACTGGTCGGAGAACCTGTCGGTGACCTACGCGAACGTGCCGCATCCGAATTTCGGCTGCGCGGGACAGCGCAATCTGGCCGCCATGGTGTCCAATCCGCGTGACCTGGTCACGCCGCGGACCATGACGCCGAAACATGCCGGCCGACGCGACATCGTCATCGAGCGGTACCTCACCGGTGCCGGAACCGAGGCCGATACATCACAGAGTGAAGAAGGTGGAGTGAGCGAGGTTGGACAATGAGCGACCCAACACTTGAGACAAGCGCCCCGTCGGGGCCTGAATATGCCGCTGCCGTTATCGGTTCGGTACCACGAATCTCGATCCAGGCGTTTTGCCAGGATCAGGAAACCGCCGCTGTCATCGACTCCGCGTCCAAGGACCGGCGCCTGGGCCGTGCACATATGACGGTTCAGCTTGGCGGCATCGTCGGCGCGACGCAATTCTTTACCACCGCGCCGACGCCGAACCTGCTGATCGTCGAGTCGGACGGTCCGCGCGAGGCCGTGCTGGCCGAACTCGGACAGCTCGCCCAGACCTGCGATCCCGGCACCAAGGTGATCGTCATCGGCCACGTCAACGATGTCATCCTCTATCGCGAACTGATGCGCGAGGGGGTCAGCGAGTACATCGTGGCGCCGGTCAGCCAGTTGCAGATCATTGAGAGCATATCCAATCTGTACTGCGATCCCGAGGCTGCTCCGGTCGGACGTGTCATCACGTTTGTCGGCGCCCGTGGCGGCTGCGGCTCGAGCACGCTGGCGCACAATGTCGGCTGGACCATATCGGAACATCTCGACGAGACCGTCGTCATCGTCGACCTCGATCTTCCGTTCGGGACCGCGGGCCTCAACTTCAACCAGGACCCGCCCCAGGGCATCGCGGAAGCTTTGAGCTCGCCGGATCGCATGGACGAGGTTCTGCTTGAGCGTCTCCTGACGCAATGCAGCGAGCGGCTCAGCCTGTTTGCCGCGCCCGGCGCCATCGACCGCGACTACGAGTTCGATGCCGATGCGCTGGAGTCGATCATTGACGTGGTCCGGCACAATGTGCCGACCGTGGTGATCGACCTGCCGCATGTCTGGACACCGTGGTCCAAGAGCGTGTTCCTCGGGGCCGACGAGATCGTCATCACGGCGGTTCCGGAGCTGGCCAGCCTGCGCAACGCCAAGAACCTGGTCGACACGGCCAAGGCGGCACGGCCCAACGATTGCGAGCCGCGCCTGGTGCTCAATCAGGTCGGTGTTCCCAAGCGCCCGGAAATCACGCCTGCTGATTTCACCAAGGCGCTCGAGATCGAACCGACCCTGATCATGCCTTACGACCCGCAGCTGTTCGGCACGGCCGCCAATAACGGCCAGATGATCGAGGAACTCGCGGAAAACTCCAAGACCGCCGAAGGCATCCGCCTCCTGTCCCGCATCATCTGCGGCCGCGAGGAGGTCAAGGAGGAAGCATCCTCGATCCTCGGTCCTTTGCTTGGAAAGCTCTCGTTCAGGAAAGTTAGCTGATGTTCGGAAAACGCAACGACGCTGCGGGTCAGACACCGCCACCGGCGGCACCGCCGCCGGCGGAACCGGTGGCGGCCGAACCGCAGGCCCATCCTGCGGC
>JBPCWF010000083.1:0-4309 GCA_051009775.1 Hyphomicrobiales bacterium
CGTTTTTCCTCACCGACTACATGGTGCGCCAGTTCGACAAACTGATCTGGGAGGGCCTCGGCCTCGACCGCCATCCCGAGCTGCGCGACATGTATTTCGGCAATTACACCAAGGTGATCTATCTGGCGCAGATCGAGGACGACGCGCTGGAGGAGAAGGCGCGGGCGGCGGCGGAACGTCTCGGCCTTGCCTACGAGCACCGTCTCACCCGGTTCGGCGATCTCGGGCGCTTCATGAAGGATCACTCGGTCCGCGCGCCCGCGGAGTGATGGCTGGCACAGCCGAAGAATTCGTCGTCACCGAGCTTACGGGCGAGTCCGGCCATCTGGATCAGGTCGCCTCATGGCTTCACGAGGAATGGGGACGGGAAGATGGCTATCGCCTTGACGAAACACGCCAGTGGTGCGCCGAGGTCACAGCGTCACGAACAGAGGCCGTATTTGCGGCCCTTATCGGCGACGCGCTTGCCGGTACGGCGTTGCTCGTCGACTGCGATCTGGATCTTGAACGTTACCTGTGCCCCTGGCTTTCGGGCTTCTACATCGCACCGGAGTTTCGCGGACGGGGCGTAGGAGCGCATCTTCTGCGGGCGGTCGAAGCCGCAGCCCGAGAGCAGGCCTACGAACGCCTTTATCTCTATTGCCGTGCCGGCCGGCTGATCGCCAATTATGAATCCTACGGCTGGCAGATGATCAAGCGCTTCGATCTGCACGGCAAGCGCTACAGCCTCATGTCCAAGCCGCTTTAACCTCCACGTCGACCCTGAAGCATAAAGTGTCGCCATTGTGCCGGACAAAACCGGGCGGAACGGCGGAAACGGGTATAGTGAAATCATGTTCACACCGCCGCGCGCCGGCGCTTGGGGAAACCGTGGCCCATGTATGCAGTCCGCCGCTTCGTCGTCCGCCATTCGAGGGCCTTCGAATGGATCTATGAGCGCTTCGAGCCGCTGCTCGTGGTCCTCGATCCGCTCTGGAGCAAGGTTGGCTATAACCGGCTGGAGCGCCCGGTGGTGTTTGCCGAACGTGCCATCAAGGGCTTCCTGTTCGACTGCCAGATGTGCGGCCAGTGCGTCTTGTCCTCGACCGGCATGTCGTGCCCCATGAACTGCCCGAAGAACCTGCGCAACGGCCCTTGCGGCGGGGTCCGCGAAAACGGTCATTGCGAGGTCAAGCCGGCGATGAAATGCGTCTGGGTCGATGCCTGGGACGGCGCGTCGCGGATGAAGGGCGGCGACAGGATTGCGATCGTGCAGCCGCCGGTCGACCGCAGCCTGGAGGGCTCGTCGAGCTGGCTGCGGGTCGCGCGCGAGCGTGCCGCCGAGAAACGCGCCAGCCGCGATGCCGACCGCCAGGCCATGGCCGAGGCCTTCCCCGAGGCCCGCGCCGAGCAGCCGGCCTCAGCCCCGCTTGCGCCCGAGCCGCCCAACGCGCAGCCGATGCTGGAGGCGGACGAGAGCACCACGGTCTTGACGGCGGAGAAGACCTGAACCATGGCTGAAGACTCGCTGTTCGATCCCGTCGATCCGCTCAAGCTCCACGTCAAGCCGCATGAGGGCCACAGCTCCAATTCCAGGCTGGAACGGGTGCTGCGCCAGGGCCGGTTCGCGGTGACGTCGGAGCTCAACCCGCCGGACTCCGCCAACCCGGAAGATGTCTATGACGCCGCCCGGCCGCTGTCCGAAGTGGTCGACGCGATCAACGCCACCGACGCGTCGGGCGCAAACTGCCACATGTCGTCGATCGGCATCTGCGCGCTCCTGACCCGGGTCGGCTACAGCCCGGTGTTCCAGATCTCCTGCCGCGACCGCAACCGCATCGCCATCCAGGGCGACGTGCTGGGCGCGGCGGCCATGGGGGTTGCCAACATATTGTGCCTGACCGGCGACGGGGTCGGCGTCGGCGACCAGCCGGGCGCCAAGCCGGTGTTCGATTTCGACGCCATCTCGCTGCTGCGCGCACTGAGGACCATGCGCGACGAAAAGACCTTCCTCTCTGGCCGCGCCATCACCGAGCCGCCCCGGATCTTTCTCGGCGCGGCAGAGAACCCCTGCATCCCGCCCTATGAGGTGCGCGCCGACCGGCTGCGCAAGAAGGTCGAGGCCGGCGCCCAGTTCATCCAGACCAACTACATTTACGATGTGCCCCGGTTCGAGAGGTTCATGGACCGGGTGCGCGATCTGGGCCTCGACGGCGAAGTGTTCATCCTGGCGGGCGTCGGCCCGCTGGCGTCCGCCCGCGCGGCCAAATGGATGCGCACCAACGTGCCGGGCATTCACGTTCCCGACGAAGTCATCGCCCGGCTCGAGGGCGCGGAGAAGCAGGGGCTCGAAGGCAAGAAGATCTGCATCGAGCTGATCCAGCAGATGCGCGAGATCAAGGGCGTCTCGGGCGTCCATGTCATGGCCTACCGGCGCGAGGAACTGGTGTCGGAGATCATCGCCGAGTCCGGCGTGCTCGAAGGCCGTCACGCCGGTGCGCGCGGGCGAAGGGCGCGGAAACCGCAGTCGTAGTCAGCGTCCCATTGTTCGGGCGCACAACAAACCGTGCGGTACGGATTTGCACAGAGCGCACGCCCGGACTTATACTTTCGTATGATATAAAACGAGGGAGGCAGGTCGGGGCAATCCGCCTGCCCAATGCCAATGATCATCTTTCCGGATATCGAACTGCAGAGCGGCAAATGCGTCAATCTGGTGCGTGGCCAGATGGACCAGCCGGTGATCTATGAACGCGATCCCGTCGAGGCGGCCAAGGAGTTCGCCGCCCAGGGCGCGCAGTGGCTCCATGTGGTCGATCTCGATGCGGCGCATGCCCGCGAGACCGACAATTCCGAGCTGATCTGCGAGATCATCAATACCGTGCATGTGCCGGTGCAGGTCGCCGGCGGCATTCGCTCCATGGCGGCGCTCGACTGGTGGGTCGAGCATGGCGCCGAGCGCGTCGTGATCGGCACCGCCGCGGTCAAGGACCCGCATTTCGTCAAGGAGGCCTGCACCCGCTACCCGGGCAAGGTGGTGGTCAGCGTCGATGCCCGGGGCGACCGGGTGGTTGTCGAGGGCTGGACCGAGACCACCACGTTCACACCGCTCGACTTCGCCCGACAGTATGAGGTCGACGACATCGCCGGCATCATCTTCACCGACATCGACCGCGACGACGACATGCCCGAGAGCTCGCTCGCGACCACCACCGAGCTTGCCACCAAGCTGATCGTGCCGGTGATCTCGAGCGGCACGGTCAAGACGCTGGACGACATCTCCTACCTCAAATACCTGCCCAACATATCGGGCGCGATCACCGGCCGGGCGCTGTTCAACGGCGCCTTTGCGCTTGCTGAGGCAATCGAGGTGGCGGACGCGCAGTAGGACTGTCGGAGGACTGCGGGGGCATGAGTACACCGCTTCTGGAAGTGGCGCTTAACGGTCCCTGGGGCAAGGCGCGTCAGCCGCTGATACCCGTTCTGGAGCGCGACATCATCGCCGACGGCATCGCCTGCGCCAAAGAAGGCGCCGACATCGTTCACCTTCACGCTTATGACGAGGAGACCGGACTGCAGCGCGACGACTGGCAGATCTACGCCCGGCTGATCGAGGGCATTCGGGCAGAGGTCGACGTGCCGGTCTATCCGACCATTCCGGTCGCGGGCTCCGGCTTCGCCGGCGGCATTATGAGTGCATCTGAACGCTACGCCCATCTGGAGGAACTGGCGTCGCGCGGTCTGGTCGACTGGGCGGTGGTCGACCCGGGCAGCGTCAATTTCCTGCGCACCGATCACATCGGCGACGAGGGCTTCACCTATCTCAACCCAAACGACCATATCCGCCAGGGCCTCGACGTCTGCGCCCGGCATGGTGTGCGCCCGAGCTATGCGATCTACGAGCCGGGCTTCACGCGCCTCGGCGCGCAACTCGCCGGTGAGGTTTCCGAACTCAGGCAACCGGTCTATCGGTTCATGTTCTCTGATGAGTTTGCCTGGGGCTTCCCGCCCAAGCCGCACTATCTGGAAGCTCACCTCGCCTTGCTCGAAGAGTGCGCGCCGGGCGCCGACTGGATGGTCGCCGGGCTCGGCGTCGACATCAGGCCCCTGATCCCCGACGCGCTCAAGCGCGGTGGCATGATCCGCGTCGGCCTGGAAGACGCGCCGCTCGGCACAGAGATGAGCAATGTGGACTGGGTGAGGGAGGCGCGGCGGCTGATGGAGGCGGCGCCGTCCGGCTGAGGATCACCCCACCGGACACCCGTCGTCATCGGTGCGGACCTCGAGTTTGAGCCCCTTTGCCGCGATCAGTTTTTGCGCCAGCGCGAAG
>JBPCWF010000084.1:0-17747 GCA_051009775.1 Hyphomicrobiales bacterium
GCCCACCGGCCGCGCTACCTGATGGGCGTCGGCACGCCGCACGACATCCTCCAGTCGGTCCGGCGCGGCATCGATATGTTCGATTGTGTCATGCCGACCCGCTCCGGCCGTCACGGCCAGGTTTTCACCCGGTTCGGCAGGCTCAACATCAAGAACGCCCGGTATGCCGAGGACGCCCACCCGCTCGACGAACAGAGCCCCTGCGAGGCCGCCCGAACCTATTCGCGCGCCTATCTGCATCATCTGATCAAGGCGAACGAGATTCTCGGCATGATGCTGCTCACCCAGATCAACGTGACCTACTACCAGACGCTGATGGCCGGCATCCGGGAGGCCATTGCGAACAAGGGGTTCGAGGCGTTCTCTGCCGAAACGGTGGAAGGCTGGAACAAGGGTGACGCCGACGCGCCCTGACGCGGTGCCGTGGCTGACAAAAAAGGCGGCGGCCACAAGGGCCGCCGAAGTGAGCAGGGAATTAGGAAGGTGGGATGGCCCTTCTTCCGAAGAACCGCGCACAATCTAGCCAAACCGGGCTGAACCTATTCTGAAGCCCGCGTTCATCCGGGGTTCACCTTCACGGCGGCTTCAGGGCGGCATTGTGCTCCGAACCGGATCGGGCGCGGGCCGCCTCGCCGAGCCATGAATGCGGCCGTTGCGCGGCATTTGCCGTGACAATCGGATACCCCATAGAATGTCGTTATGGGGTGCTTGAAGCGGAACGAAGAGAACAAGATGCCGAAGCTCACGCGCCGGGAATTCATGTATGGCAGTCTGCTGGCAGTGTCGCAGTTCCTCGCCGCCGTGCCGGGCATGTCTCGAGACGCGTCGCTGGCCTTCAGGACCGCAGGCGAGCTCGCCGCTTTACTCAGAAACAGAGACCTGAGCTCTGTCGAGCTCACGCAATACTTCATCGACCGGATAGAGCGGCATGACAAGAAGCTCAACGCGGTTGTGGTGCGGGATTTTGATCGTGCCCTTGAGGCGGCGCGTGCCGCCGACGCCGCATTGGCCAGGGGCGAGGTGGCTGGACCGCTCCATGGCTTGCCCATGACGATCAAGGAATCGTACGACCTTGCCGGTCTGGCGACGACCTGGGGCGATCCGGCGGACGAAAAGAACATCGCAAAGGCGGATGCGGTGGTGGTGGCCCGGTTGAAACGGGCGGGCGCCCACATCATGGGCAAGACAAACATTCCAAAGGACCTCGACGACTTCCAGAGCTACAACGATATCTACGGTCAGACCAACAACCCGTGGGATGTGACGCGAACGCCCGGAGGCTCCTCGGGAGGGGCGGCCGCGGCACTGGCGGCAGGGATGACCGGGCTCGAATGCGGGTCCGACATCGGCGGCTCCATACGGAACCCCGCACACTACTGCGGCGTGTTCGGTCACAAGCCGAGCTGGGGTGTGGTTCCAAGTCGCGGTCATACTCCGCCCGGCGTACCGAAAGTGCCTCAGGAGGTGGACCTCGCGGTGTTGGGGCCCCTGGCTCGCAGCGCGGAGGATCTGGCTCTGGCGTTGAATGTCATCGCCGGGCCGGACTTGCTTGCCGCTCAGGGCTGGAAACTGGCTTTGCCCAAGCCCAGAAAGAAGAGCCTTCAGGGATTACGCGTTGCACTCTGGCCCGACGATCGGGTGGCGCCTGTCGACACTGAAATCGCGGATCGGGTGGTCGCCGTGGGCGATCGCCTGGCCCGGCTCGGCGCCACGGTGTCCGACAGCGCGCGTCCGGCATTTCGAATCGCCAGCGCCCACGAGACCTACATCAGATTGCTTCGCGCGATCATTGGAAGTCCGGCCGGCAACATCGACCATCGAACATGGATGCGTTTGAACTTCAGGCGCGGACGGTTCAGGGAACAGTGGCGCGAGTTCTTCATGGACTGGGACGTCGTCCTGTGCCCCGTTGCCGCAACGACCGCCTTTTTGCATGATCACAGCGACCGGCGTACCCGCGTCATGTTGGTGAACGGCATAAGATACAGCTATTGGCGGCAGGTGTTCTGGGCCGGTCTCGCGACAATGCCCTATCTCCCCGCGACCGTCTTTCCGACCGGCCTGTCAAAATCAGGATTGCCAATTGGCCTGCAAGCCATCGGCGCAGAGTTCGACGACTACACCACGATCGAGACGGCGCGAATGATCAGCCACGAGTTCGGCGGTTTCCGACCTCCTGAAGGATACGGTGCCTGATGCGGGACCCGCGCCACCGAACCGGCTCGTCCCGCCCGCATTTACATGAGAGCCCGTTTGGTATTTGCGTCCAAGTCCCGATCTCTCACTTCAGGGCCTTGCAGAATTCCGAAAAGTGCTGAAATGAGCTACGCAAAGTCTCCCGGTCTGTCCAAATTCGCTTCCCGAACGCTCCGGCGACACAGCCTCTCCGGTTGCCAAACCGGCGCCGAAGCGATTTGATGGCGCAGACGCGGTCGCCGTGAGAAGCCGCACCGCACAGGGGAGGGTGCGCATGTCCGACGATGCGCTGCATTATCTGAACGGCCAGGAGGCCTTGGCGCTGTTTCGGTCGAGGAAGCTTTCGCCGGTCGAGCTCATGCAGGCGCTGATCGTGCGCGCTGAAGAGGTTGAGCCCACAATAAATGCCTTCTGCGACCGCTATTTCGACGAGGCTCTGGACCAGGCACGTGCCGCGGAAGAGCGCTATATGGGCGACGGCACGGACATCCGGCCGCTCGAGGGCCTGCCCTGCTGCGTCAAGGATGAATGCTCGATCGCCGGGCGCCGGACAACGTCGGGCTCCCTGATCTTCAAGGACCGCATCGACCAGACGACCGATCCGATGATCGAGCGCCTCGAGCAGGCCGGCGCGATCTTTCATGCGCGCACCACGACGCCGGAATTCTGCCTGTCCGGCGTCACCCATTCGAGGATCTGGGGCGTCACCCGGAACCCGCACAATCCGGAGTTCACCGTCGGCGGCTCGTCCGGCGGCACCGGCGCCTCGCTTGCGGCCGGCACTTCGACACTCGGGACAGGCACCGATATCGGCGGCTCCATCCGCATTCCCGCCGGCTGCTGCGGCATCGTCGGCTACAAGCCGCCCTACGGGCGCGTGCCCGAACAGGCGGTGTTCAATCTCGACTATTACAGCCATTGCGGTCCGATGACCCGCAGCGTCGCGGATTGCGCGCTCATGCTCAATACGATCTCCGGGCATCACCCCAAGGACATCGCCTCATTGCGCCAACGGGTCACGATCCCCGATAGGCTGGAAGGCATAGAGGGTTTCCGCGTCGCCTATTCGATCGACCTCGACTACTTCGAGATCGACCCGGAGGTCAGGCAGAACACGCTCGCCGCAATCGACGCCCTCCGCGGCCTGGGCTGCACGGTGGAGGAGGTCGAACTGGGCTGGACCCAGGAATGCGAGACCGCCGCGGTAAGCTATCTCAACCTGTTGTGGGGCCAGCACGTTATCCGGCTGATGGCCGAGCACCGGGACATCATGACCGACTATACGGTGAAGTTCGGCGAAGCGGCGGCCAGGACCAATGCGGAGGACTTCCTGCGCGCTCAGGAGGTCGCTTATGACATGTATGCCAGCTTCGGCCCCCTGATGGAGCGTTTCGACGTCTTCGTCTGTCCGACCAACGCGGTCCCCGCGGTCGCAGCCGATCACGACCCTTACGACCCGGATTTCCGCATCAACGGTGTCCGGCGCGACGGCGAGAACGGTTGGATCCTGACTTATCCGGTCAACATGCTGAGCCGGTGCCCGGTCATGTCGGTGCCGTCGGGCAAGGCATCGAACGGCGTGCCTACGGGGCTTCAAATCGTCGGCAGAACCTATGACGACCTTTCGGTTTTCCGGGCGGCGGCCGCGCTCGAAAATGTCATGGCCGTAGAGCGGCCCGCGATGTGAACGGGCCCGGTGGAGGACAGACATGAAGATCGTCAAGAGCGAAGACCACAGGACGCACGCTCCCACGGGCGAGCTCTATGGCGGCGAGCTGGTCGTGCCGTTCGAGCGGCCGGAACGGTGGGACATCATCGTCGCGCGGCTCAACGAAGTCGGTCTGACCGACTTCATGGAGCCGGATCCGCTCGACATGGGCGGGGTCGGCAGGATCCACGAAGCCGCTTTTCTACACTTCCTCGAAACCGCATGGGACCAATGGCGCGCCGAGCAGTATAACGGCGAGGCCCTGCCGACGGTGATCCCCGCCCGGCGCATGCAGCAGCGCGAGCCGGATCATATCGACGGCAAGCTCGGCTATTTCTGCATGGCCATAGAGACCGCCATCACCGAGGGCACCTGGAACGCGGCGCGTGCCAGCGCGGCCATCGCGCAGACCGGGCAGCGCCTCGTCTCAGCCGGCGACAGAACGGCGTTCTCGCTTTGCCGGCCGCCGGGCCATCATGCCGCGTCCGATCTCTATGGCGGCTACTGCTTCCTCAACAACGCCGCGATCGCGGCGCAGGGTTTCCTCGATGCCGGTGCGTCCCGGGTCGCCATCCTCGATGTCGATTTCCATCACGGCAACGGCACGCAGGATATTTTCTTCCGCCGGTCCGACGTCATGTTCCTGTCGCTTCACGGCGATCCCCGCGCCGCGTTCCCGCATTTCCTGGGTTACGCCGACGAGACCGGGGAAGGCGAGGGCGAAGGTTTCAACATCAACTATCCCATGCGCGATGGCGCCGACTTCCACACCTGGCACAACGCTCTGGAAGACGCCTGCGTCCGGATCGGTGAATATGCGCCCGATGCTGTCGTGGTTTCGCTCGGTGTCGACACGTTCAAGGAGGACCCGATCAGCTTCTTCAGGCTGGAATCGGCGGACTTCCTGACCTATGGCGCGAGGATCGAGAAGATCGGCCTGCCGACCCTCTTCGTCATGGAGGGCGGCTATGCCATCGACGCCATCGGCATCAACACCGCCAATGTGCTCCAGGGCTTTCTGGGCGCGTGACGCGCGGTTACGGACGAAGGACAGCATATGAACGACAGCACCGCCGATACCGCCCGGGACATCTCCATGAAAGGCGCCGGCTATTACTCCAAGGCGACGACGGGCGCCAAGGACGTGATCGACCGGGGCACGCCGATGATCCTCGACGCGATCGCGGCGATGGACCTGCCCGACGACGGCGGCCGCTTCACCATGGCCGACATGGGCTGCGCGGACGGCGGCACCTCGATCGTCATGGTGCGGTCCGCCTTGCAGGCGATCAGGCGCCGCTGGCCGTCGCGGCCGATCCAGATGGTCTATACCGACCTGCCGCGCAATGATTTCAGCCAGCTGTTCCGCATCGTGCACGGCCAGACCGAGATCGAGACCTACGTCGACGAGATCGACGATCTCTATGTCTTCGCCTCGGCAACCTCGTTCCATAAGAAGATCTTCCCGCCGGGCACCTTGCATCTCGGGTTTTCGGCAACCGCGTCCCACTACATTTCCGAAAAGCCCGGCACCATCGGCGATCACGTCCATATGGTCGGCGCCGGGGGCGCAGAGCGCGGTGCCTATGAGGAGCAGGGGCGGCGGGACTGGGAATCGTTCCTCTCCAACCGGGCCGCGGAGCTCGCCACCGGCGGCCGGCTGGCGCTGTTCAATTTCGGCATCGACGAGGAAGGGCGTTATCTCGGCCATACCGGCGGAGTGAGCATGTTCGACATGTTCAATGAGATCTGGGCCGAGTTCCGCGATCGGGGGATCATCACGCAGACCGAGTATCTCGAGACGAACTTCCCGCAATGCTACCGCACGGTGCAGCAGTTCACGGCACCGCTGAACGATCCCGAAAACCCGGTACACCGGGCCGGCCTGCGCCTCGAACATGTAGAAACCCGTGTCGTCAGATGCCCTTACGAGCAGGACTTCACGGAAAATCACGGCGATGCGGACCGCTTTGCCCGGGACTACATTCCGACATTGCGCTCCTGGAGCGAGATGACCTTCGCCAGCGGTCTTTCGCCCGACCGTCCGGTGGATGAGCGCGTCGATATTCTGGACAGGTACTTCGCCGCCTATGAGGACCGTGTCCGCCAGGCTCCCGAGGGCCATGGCATGGACTATGTCCACATCTACCTGGTGCTGCGCAAGGAGTAGGCTTCTCAGCTACCTGTCTCGGACAGGCGCGTCAGGCCCTCTCTCAGGTCGTCCGGCACCGGCGTTCCGCGCTCCACGCTCCGGTCCACCAGCACCATGGTCGTCTCCAGCGTCCCCACGCAGGTGTCGCCGTCGAACATGCCCTGGACCGTGGTGAGCGACGAGCGGCCGATCCGTTTCACCCTCGTGCCGGTCCTGATCCTGCCCGGGAACTGAAGCTGCGCGCTGAAATCCGCTTTCAATCCGACCAGCATCCAGCTCACGGGGCCGCCGCCCGACATCTGCCCGGCCTCGCGAACGAACAGGATGCGCGCGGTCTCGAACAGGATGAGAAACGAGATGCTGGTGACATGCCCGACCGGATCCAGGTCGTTGAACCGTATCGTCTCCTCGTGCCAGTGGCGATAGCAGTCCGGGGTCTTGGGGTCCGCGGCTTCTGTCGGGGGTGTCGGGCAGTTCATAGGGTCTCCATGATGGTTCGGTGGTCGGGGCGGCGGCCGCTCCGTCAGCTCAGAAAGCGGTCGGGCGCAACCTCGTCGCGGGACAGGCCGAGCGCGGTCAGTGGCTCGGGGATCTTGTTTTCAAGCACCAGGCCTGCGGTCAGCATGGCGGCGCCGTGTGCGCTTTGAATGCCGTAGCCGCCTTGCCCGCCGCACCAGAAGAAACCTTCCGTGCGCGGATCCAACCCGATCACGTGTGACCGGTCCGGACTGA
This sequence comes from Hyphomicrobiales bacterium, assembly GCA_051009775.1. Classification (GTDB taxonomy): domain Bacteria; phylum Pseudomonadota; class Alphaproteobacteria; order Rhizobiales; family JAJFHB01; genus JBPCWF01. Next base: position 6,789 of record JBPCWF010000084.1, read on the forward strand.
ATGTCCTCAAGCCGCCCCACGTGTGCTCGATCCGGTTGACTTCCAGATCCACAACCTGGCCGAACACGTGGATGCCCTCGGCGATGGCCATGTCGTCGGCATAGGCGTCATGGGGGTCGACCAGGGTCTCGTCGGCGGGGGAGATCAGGAGCTTGCCCGCTTCCGGTTTGAAATAGAACTGCTCGTCCATCTCCGCCGTAGTCGGCCACGTCGTGATGTCGAGATCGTCAGGCGTCGGCACAATGGCGACGCTGCGCCGGCACGGCTTGAAGCCGAGCGGCGCGAGGCCGGCCTTGAGCGCGATGTCGTCGACCCAGGCGCCGGCGGCGTTGACCACGACCGGCGCGGCATATGTCCCGGACACAGTTTCGACGCTCCAAACGCCATCCGAACGGCTCAGGCGCTCGGCGCCGGCGTCGCACACGATCTCTCCGCCCTGAGCGCGGAACAGGCGGCGGAACCCCATCAGCAGCTCATTGACGTCCATGTCCTGGGCGTCCTGCTCAAAAGCCGCCATCACGATGCTGTCGCGTTTCAGGAGGGGCACCCGGCTGCAGGCGTCATCCGGCGTGATCTCGTCGACACCGTCAGAACCGTCGATCAGCCCGCGCAGCGTCGCTTCCTGGCCGGGCATGGCCAGATACATCACGCCCCGGGGTCCGAGCACGGCACTGTGCCAATGGTCCGTGTCCGGATTTTCAAGCGGTGCGCGGCTGGCGCGGGTAAGCTTGCGGATCGCCGGCCCGCCATAATTCTCGATAAACATCGCAGCCGAGCGGCCGGTGCTGTGATAACCGGGCTGGCTTTCACGCTCGAGCACCACCACCTTTGCGGAGCCCGCGAGGCGCGCCGCGGCCCCGATCCCGGCCATGCCGCCCCCGATTACGATAATGTCTGCTGTCTCGGTCATCTCCGTTCCCTTGCTGGGGAGTTCCGAAGGATTTATGCCATGCCGTAGGTGGTTGCTGCTATAGTCTCGTCGGCTGATGCGGGCCGAATTTCATTTTCTTATGCGACGCGGGGCGCGGTCGCGACGATCGCATTGGGAGGCGGAATGACGATGCGTGTGAATGGTCTTGCGGCACTGGTGTGCGCGGCGTTGATGCTGCTGGCCTGCAGCGACAAACAGAAGGAGTTGCTGGAAAACCCGACGATGAAGGGCGCGTTCGATGCCTCCGCTGCGGCATATATCGACAAGCTCGGGACAGGCACAATCTCCGGCAGAACGTTCCATCAGGTGTCCGGATCGACCGTGTACTCCGGGAAGCATGCAAGTCTTCAACTGGTACCCGTAACCGCCTATTCCAACGAGTATTTCAACCTGCTGTTCGGCAATAACAAGGCCTACTACGCCGCCACGCCGGTCGAAAACGTCGATCCGGGCTTTCGGCGGTATATGCGCCGGACGCGTGCCGATGGCGAAGGCAATTACGAATTTCCCGGAGTGCCGCCGGGCGACTACTACGTCTACAGCCAGATCACCGAGAACCGGACGGGTGTTGCGCTCTACGAGCGCGTCACCATCGCCGACGGTCAGAAAATCCGCCTCGACGTGTCCGGCAAATAAACGCGCAAGTCCGATTTATCTCCGGCCGATCTCGATCCTCTGGACCTTTTCCTCTGGCGGGGCCGCCTTGGGCACCCGGACGGTCAGCACGCCGTCAACGAAATCTGCGTTGACCGCGCCTGAGTCGATTTCCGCCGGCAGACGGAACGAACGCTGGAACGCACCGAATTCGCGCTCCGAAAAGAAGTAGGTACGACCCTTCTCCTCGCGCTCAAAACGCTTTTGTCCTTTGATCGTCAGCGTATCCTCGTGGATCGACACGTCGATATCTCCGACCGACACGCCGGGCAGTTCCATATTGATTTCGTAGAAATCCCCGCTCGCGACGGCGTCTGCGCGCGGCGCAAACCAGTCGGCGACCTTTTCGCTCATCTTTCTCAAGGGCTCGTAGACGGATGGCCACCAGCCGGCGGCATGCGATCTCTCAACCATGAGACAGCTCCCGTTGGAATTGCAAGATGGCGCTATTCTATCGGGCCTTCGGCACCGTTATGATTGATCGATATCAAACCGCCCCGCCGAAATGAGGCGGGGCCGGTTTCGTGACGCCGTGCGCCGGATAGAAAGGTCGAAAGCTCCGTGGACTTTCTCAGAACGCCTCCGTTTCCCTGGACCTGCGGCTATTGCGGCACGGTTTCGAATGTGCCGGCGAACGCATATCACAGCGGTTATACCCATCTGGATGTCGGCGAGACCGCGGTTGGCAACGTGGCGCTTGTCTATGCGGCGCTGCGCTGCCCGAACGCCGGCTGCAGGGAACTGACCCTTGCCGTGCGGCTCGCCGACTACAAACCCTCGCTCGGCCATGCCTACCCGATCGGCACCGCCGGCGAAACGATAGCCGAATGGACCCTGCTGCCTGCTCCGGACCCGGTTGACCCGGAGACCGGTGGCGAACCGTCATAGACCGGGCATGCGGACCGGCCGACGGTTCCGTGAATTATCCACTGGCCGGTTTGTCATCGAACAAACAGTGCGATATGTTGGAAAAACGCCGGTAAACGCTAGGATTCGGCGCTTCTCAAAGTGTCGGTATCGGGTGTTTGCTTATCGGACGAAAGCCGGACAAGGGACCGGCAGGGAGGGTTGAGATGATGCGAATCGGGCTGGTCATCCTGTCGCTGGCGCTGTTTGCCACGCCGGCATTTTCGAAGCAGATCACCAAGTTCTACTCCGGCAGCTGGACCGGAGCTGCCTATGCGGACGACACTACGGGGCGGTTCCGTTCGTGCACCGCGATTGCGTCCTACAAGAGCGGCATCGCCATGATCGTTCTGGTCAGCCGCGCCTACCAGTGGGAGCTTGGTTTCGACTCCAAGCGCTGGGACCTTAAAAAAGGCTCGAAGATCAACCTGGAATACCGCATCGATGGGGGCAGATGGTACGCCGTCACCGGCCACATCTACTCCCGCCGCGCCGTTCGCCTGCCCATGCCGGCCAATGGCACGCTGGTGCGCCAGTTTCGCCGCGGCCGGGTGCTTCAACTGTCGGACGGCAAGAAGTCCTACCATTTCAACCTTACCGGCACCTCTCGCCTGATGGTGGACCTCGTCAGATGCGTTGACAAATACATCGCGGCCGACAAGCGCGGTCGGGTTTACGGCCGCACCGCGCAGAGCAACACTCTGGCGCCACGCCGGGACAAGAAGGTGCAGGACGCGCCCCGGACCGCGCTGCGCGATCCGGCGCCGGCGGCCACCCGGCCGGCCACGAACACGGCGGCCCTGGCGGTACTGCGCTCGGAGGGCACGCGCGTGCTCTACAACTTCCTTTCGAACGCCGGTCTCAACGGCGGCAGGATACTGGCGCCGGACGAGTTCCCGCATTCGCTGAAAGATGCACATGCGGTCGCAACCGTCGGAAACCACATGGGTTTTGCAATGATTGTCGACAAGACGACCGATGGCGCCAAGCAGCGCGTCACGGCGACCATCATTTCCAACGTGGCGCAGAACTGCACGGGTCAGTTCGCCTCCGGGTCATCCAATGAGCAGGTTCAGGGCACCAGCATTTCGACCGGCTTCACGGCATGCAAGAAGTCGTCTGATACGTCCTACTTGCGCTACTTCGTGACACCCCGCACGTCAGGCGGGCTCTACCTGTTCGGTGTCGTTTCGGCGCTCGATCCCGGTGCGCTCGAAGGCGCTGACGGTGCGGATCCGGATGGCGGCGTGAACAACGAGCAGCTGAAGGATGCCGCCTATCAGGCGAGCCGGTAGCACGCTACAGCTCTTCGCTCGCCTGATCGCGCATCAGCTTCATGACCCGGCGCTCCATGTCGACATAGCCGGCAAGCGAGAGCGTGTCTTCTTTGCGCGCGATCCGTTCCCCGCGCTTGAACTCGGTCTTCAGGTCTTCCAGCACAGTGCCCGGATGGCGTGAGATGAAGACGATGCGGTCGCCCAGGAACAGTGCTTCCTCGATATCGTGGGTGACCATGACGACGGTGGTTTCGGTCGAGCTCATGATCGAGATCATCAGCTCCTGCATGGACCACCGGGTCTCCGCGTCAAGCGCGCCGAACGGTTCGTCCATCAGGAGCAGGCTCGGCCGGTTGGCCAGCGTCCGGGCGATCGCCACACGCTGCTTCATGCCGCCGGAAAGCTGTCGCGGATAGGCGTCGCGGAACTTGGTGAGCTTGACCAGGTCGATATAGTCGCGCGCCTGTTCTGAGCGTTCGGCGGCCGCCACGCCGTTGATCTTCATGCCGTACTCGACATTCTGCTGCACGGTCAGCCATTCGAACGACGTGTAGTTCTGAAACACCATGCCGCGGTCGCGGTCGGGGCCCGTGATGTCCCGCCCGTCAAGGATGAGACGGCCGCGGCCGGGTGTCTCGAGGCCTGCGATCAGACGCAGGATCGTCGACTTGCCGCAACCGGACGGCCCGAGCAGCATGCAGAACTCGTTGGCATGAACATCGAAACTTACATCGGTGATGGCGGTGATCGCGTCACCGCCCTTGACCGCAAAGCTCTTGCCCACTTCGCGCACCTGCAGTTTCACCGGCTCCGTCATTTCGCGTGCTCCTCCAGATAGGAGAACAGCCAGCGGTGCAGCAGCCGGAAACCGAGATCGAACATCAGGCCGAGAAAGCCGATGACGATGATGCCGGACATGATTTCGTCGGTATGGAGGAAGCGCCGCGCCCGCATCATCATGGCGCCGATGCCCGTGGTCGAGGCGACGATTTCCGCGATGACGAGATAGGTCCAGGAGACCGCCAGGATCTGCCGCATGGCGGTGACGATGTTGGGCAGAACGGCGGGCACGATTATCGTCCACAGGATCTGGCGCTTGCGTGCGCCGAGCGTGAGCGCGGTCTCGATCAGTTCGCCGCGCACCTGCTTGGTATGGTCCATGATCAGCGTGATCAGGAAGAACACCACGCCGATGAAGAGCAGCGCAAGCTTCGGCCCCTCACCGGTGCCGAACCACATAAGCAGGACCGGAATGAAAGCCGGCGCGGGGAGATAGCGCCAGGCGGAGACAAACGGGTTGAAGAAGCTCTCCACCGCATGGAACGACCCCATCATGACGCCCAGCGGCACTGCGATCGCGCTGGCCGCGGCGAAACTGATAAGGATCCGCAGGATGCTGGACAGGATATCGAACAGAAAGATCTGGTCGCCCAGCAGCCGGACCAGGGTGGCCAGCACCTTGCCCGGCGGCGGGACAAGCAGTTCGGTCACCCAGCCCATGGTGGTGGCGAGTTGCCAGGCACCGAAAAACAGCACCCAGACCGCCACGCCCAGCGCCAGCACGCGGGCGCGGGGCAGGGCGCGCCTGAACGCGAACCACGGCTCGTTCCGGCCGTCGGTCTCCCCGTTCCCCCGCGTCACGCCGCCGCCTGTCTAAAGGTCACCTTGCCTTGATCGACTGCCGGAACCCTTCCTTGGCGAGGTCGGCCATCAGGCTGCAGTCGATGGCCTTGGCGACATCCTGCATCTCCTTCATGAGCCCCAGCTTGATCCACCACTGGTTGACCGTGCGGGCGACTTCCGCCATCTGTCCATTGCTCATGCCGAACGGCGGGTCGCCCTCGACGACGCCGCAGACACGGGCCGCTTCGTCGAAGTCATAGACATAGATACCGCCCTCGAAATGCTTGCCGTTGGTGCCGATCACCGACTCGACATCGCCTTTTGGCCATTTCAGGAATTTGGCGAACATCGCGTTCACCTCGTCGGTATTGTCATGCCAGTACTGAACCGCTTTCCAATGGGCGCGCAGCATGTCGAGCGCGGCCTTGCGCTTGTCGGCGATGAAGTTCTTGTTCATGTACATGACGTCCATGAAGATGCCGGTCTTGAGCATGTCGGCGTCGAGTGTCGAGACGCCGCTCTTGGCGTCCTTGACCTGCTCCAGCACCTTCGAGATCCAGGGTTCGTACATATAGGCCGCCGCGAGGCTTTGCGACACCATGGGTCCGACCGCTTCGTCGGCATTGAGGTTGACCCAGCTGACGTCGCCCGGCGCGATGCCCAGGCTGTCGAGGTACAGCACCATGAGCAGCGAGCCGATATAGGCTTCCGGCGCGCCGATCTGCTTGCCTTTGAGATTTTCCGGCGTGACGCCGGGCGACAGGATGATGTGATCGACCCCGTAGGACGGGTTGTTGAACGCCACGCTGACAACATCGGTGCCGCGTTCGGCGATCAGCGGCGTGTAGTCGCCGGTGCAGAGATAAATATCGATCTGGCCCGCCGCGAGCGCCGAATGGCCGCCGATCGGGTCTTCGAAAATGGTCTGCTCGATGTCGTATCCGGGGGCCAGTTTGTACTGCTTCACGACCTCGAACATGGAATAGCCGGGCCACGAAACGCAGATCCCGACACGTATGGTCTCCGCCGCAAATCCGGCCGAAGTCGTGGCGGCCATCATCACGACGGCGGCACACGCGCCGATCCAGTATCTCAACATGGCGATGTTCTCCCTGTATATTGTTATGGGTTAACACTAGAGCGGTTCAAGTCCCTTGGAAACCGGTTTGACCGTGTTGTCTTGCGTCGTGGCTAGGCGCGCTTCGCCATGCGATGTGGCGCATCGGATAAGAAGCGCAACGACGCCAGGGCGCAAGACAACGCGGCCTCCGGTGGGACAAATCGGCCCGCCGGCAGCGTTGTGTCGCCTGCCCGATGCCCCGCATCGCCCTGCGCGGCACGCCTCGCCGGACGAACCGATTTGTCCCATCAAACCGATTTCCAAGGGACTTGAACCGCTCCAGCAGACGGAAGGCGAACTCAAAGCACATTCGCAGGGCGAAGATCGCGACCGCAGCCTCGTCATTCCCGCGAAAGCGGAACCCCTCAGGGCATCACGCTGCCACCGTTGACGCCGATGCCCTGGCCGGTGATGTAGGCGCCGCCGGGACCTGCGAGGAACACGGCCATGGCCGCGATCTCATGCGGCTGGCCGAAGCGGGCAAGCGGGATGGCGAGTTCCCTGTCGCGCCATTCCGGGCTCATGTGCTCCGCGCCCAGCATGGCCGTATCGACCGGCCCGGGACAGATCGCATTGACCTGGATCGCCGGCCCGAACTCGAGCGCCCAGGAGCGTGTCAGCCCGATGACGCCGTGCTTGGAGGCGACATAGGCGCAGAAGGTGTCGCGCCCCTTATACGCAAGGTCCGACGCGATGGTGATGAGCCGGCCCGAGCCGCGCGCGGCCATCATGCGCAGGGCCTCTCGCCCGGTCAGGAACGTGCCCCGCAGGTTGACAGCGATCACCCGGTCGAACTGTTCGGCACTGGTGTCGAGCAACGGCCGTTCGTCGATAATGCCGGCGCAGGTCACCGCGATGTCGAGACGGCCAGACAAGTGCGCCACGCCCTCGAACAGGGCGAGCACCTGTTCCTCGTCGGCCACGTCGCAGGTGAAAGCCGCCGCATCGCCGTCGGCGCGGACGATCTCTTCGGCCGTGGCGGACGGATCGTCGAGATCGGCGGCGGCGACCCGCGCGCCTGCTCCCGCAAGCGCCAGGGCGACGGCATGTCCGATGCCGCGGTGGGCCCCGGTGACCAGCGCCGTCTGGCCGTCAAGCGGGCGGTTCACGCCATCACCTCGCCGCGGTCGATCACGACCGCCTGTCCAGTGATGTTGGACGCGGCATCCGAGGCCAGAAACAGATAGAGCTGCGCGATGTCATCGGGATCCATGAGCCCGCCGAAGACCTGGGCGCCGATGATCTCACCGAGCAGGCTGTCTTCGTCGAGGCCGGTGCGTTCCGACATGTTCCGCAACGAGAGCATGGAGGCCTCCGTGCGGACCCAGCCGGGACACACCGCATTGACCCGAATGCCCCGAGGTCCGAGTTCGCGCGCCATGGAGCGCATGAAGCCGAGGGTGGCATGTTTCGACGCGCAATAGGCGGAGAACTCGGCCACCGCGACACGGCTCCACACCGAGGCCGTGAACACCATGCGCCCGCCCTGGGCCATTTTGGGCGTGGCCTCACGGGTCACGTGATAGGTGCCCATCACATTGACGTCGACAATGCGCCGGAAGGTGGTTTCGGCCTCTCCGCTCTCGTCCAGGAGCGGCGTGATGCGTTCAAGCCCGGCATTGTTGACGAGCACGTCGATGCGTTCGACATCCGCCAGTGCGGCACGCACCGCGTTGCGGTCCGTGATATCGCACTGGAGCGCCCGCACGTCGCGTCCGCCCGCGCGCGACAGGGTTTCCGCGGCCTTGTCGACGCCGGCGTCGTCGGCCAGGATGGTTAGATCCGCGCCCGAGCTCGCGAAGGCTTCGGCCACGCCGTACCCGATGCCCCGGCTTGCGCCGGTGACCAGGACATGTTCTCCGGAAAAATCGAAACGAACGGACGCCATGGGGATCAGACAGGCAGGGCGAGGCGGGGAGGGCACGGTTTCATCCCTGCTATGTTAGAACAGCGCGTCGTTCCGCGCCAGAAGCCATGGGCCCACGGACGGATGTGCTAACCGGACTGTGAATTGCCGCGGGACAGGCGGTCAACTAATCTCGTCGCTGAAAACCGGCAATCTGACAGGCAACTCGTGCAGGAGTATGCCCCGGGGATTGCGGTTCTCGCCCTGCACAGGCCGGCCGGAACACTGAAAACAGCTGTGCGGTTCCTGCAGGGCGCAGACCAACGAATTCAGGGAGGATGCAAATGCTGTCGATCCGAAAGAGTGGTTTTTGTGCAGGCGGCGCCGTGCTCGCCTTGGCCATCACCGGTGTGATGTCAGGCGCACTCGCGGGCCAGGTCTATGCCCTCGATCCGGGCCACACGGAAATTCGCGCGACATGGAACCATGCGGGCGTTTCCGATCAGTCGGGGGAATTCGACAAGTTCGAAGGCGAGCTCGACTTCAATGCCGACGACCCGACCAAGAGCAGCCTTTCGGTAAAGATTTCGTCGGCCAGCATATCGACCGGTTTCGAAGCCCTCGACAAGCATCTGAAAAGCGCGGATTTCTTCGAAGTGGAGAAGTATCCGGACATCACGTTCAAGAGTAACGGCGTGAAGCAGTCTTCGGCCGAACATGCCATGGTGAACGGTGATCTGACCATCCACGGTGTCACCAAGCCGGTCACGCTTGACGTGCAGCTGATCCACCGGGGCGAGCACCCGCTCGGCAAGTTCATCGACTACTACAAGGGGCAATGGCTGGGGTTCAAAGCCACTACGACCATCCTGCGCAGTGAGTTCGATGTCGGCCGCTTCGCGCCGTTGACGTCCGATCGCATCGAAATATCGATCAGTACAGAGATGAAAGCGAAATAGCCTCTGGCCGCCCGGACGGCCGTGTGCTCAGGCAGCCTGAAGGGCCGCCATTCTGCGCCGGCGCCAATCGAGGAATCCGGCGATGGTAAGCCCGGCGCCGCGGCCGTCACCCCGGCAGGAGTGCTAACAGCGTGATTGCCACGGTCGTGCCAAGGATGAATATCCAGATATCGCTTTGTGGGTCACCGGGCGCGCGCAGGCACACCCGGTAGATTGCTTGCCAAATCGTACTCAACATTCGAACAGACCTTCCGCCCGACTCACCGAGCCCCCGGACGCCCTACCTCCCGGCAACGCACCGATCCGAATTTGGATCTCCATGCGGCCACTCGCCGGTCAGGTCACGGACGCCGGAGACTGTGTAGAGTGTTCGGTTAACGATTGGTTAACGGCGGGCGCGCGCCGCTTTGCGGCGGTTTTCGCGCCAAGGCATTCTCGGTCGAGATTTCAGCCGAACGGGTGCGGCAAGGAAAAAGCTGGCCGCCTCGGAGTGGACCGGAACGTTGTCTTCCTTTCGCAGGTTCGTGACCCGGGCCGGAGCCTGCGCGGCGACCGCCGAACGCAGGTGACCGAACGCTCCGGCCGCCGGGTAGCAGATCGAAGTTACTTTGTTGCCGGCTTGGCTTGCTTAGCTTGTGCAGGTGGCTCATCGCCCGGTTCGGAGGTACGCCGGAATGTGCCGAACAAATAACCGGCGACGACACCGAAAATGCCAATCGCCGCCGTCAGCTGTTGCTCTGTTTCCGCCATCTGGGTCAGGACGATTGCGCCATATATGATGACTGCACCTAAAGTCATTTGAGGCGTCCGGCCAGCTGAGTGCGATGGGGCGCCACATACGGTCCCGGCTTTCGACGGTCCTGGACGCCCGGCAACTGAAGCAATACGACAAAATCACCGATGAAGTTGAACGGCGGGCCGGACGATCTGCAGTATTCCGGTGCAGGCATTTGACGTCCATACGGGAATCGTGGAAAAGAGCAGCGGGGGTTTACAGGTCGCAATCACAAGCTGCTTGAGTTTACGTCGTTCACCGCAAGGCGTTGATTGCTCGCTTTTGTGCTTGTTGTTTTCTTGCCTGTAGAAAGTTGAAGTCTCAGGCGCAGCGGGTGAACGGAACAAAGGCGCACCATCGATCCTCCAGGCAATTGATGAAGGCATGGCCATGGACAGAAGGCATTCGCACCTCTTCGCCAAACCGCGCGTCAACGGTTTCCTTGTCCTGGCCCTGTTCTGCGCCGCGCTCGTTTCCGGCGCGCCTGAAGCCCGTGCCTCCAGTGCGGCCGAAAAGTACGTTCAACGCGTGGGCACCAGTGTGCTCGCGGCTGCGAATGCCGGTTCGGCAACGAAATTCCGTTCCATTCTGCGCCGGCACGCGGATCTGAGGGCGATTACCAAATTCTCTCTTGGACGCTATGCGCGCAAACTGCCCAACAAGGAACGGCGGCAGTTCCAGCGTCTGGTCGAGAACATGATCACCAATGCGTTTGCGACCTATTCCAGGCGGCTGCGCGGCAGCCGGGTTCAGGTCACCGGCAAAACCAGGCGTGACAGATACGGCACCGTTGTGAGCACCAGGATCGTCGGCGGCTCAGGCGGACAAATCAATTGGAGACTGGTCAGCCGCGGCCGCTCGTTTCGGG
>JBPCWF010000085.1:0-3803 GCA_051009775.1 Hyphomicrobiales bacterium
CTGTACGCGCTTGAGCCCGCGCACGCGCGCCTCGGCATGGCGCCACACTCCGCAGACGCCGCCCGACGCCTCGACATTGCTGCCGAAGGAGACGAGGTAGCGGGTCAGCGGCGTGTCGGAGCCGACCGTGAAGGCCCGGTGCCAGAACTCGCCATAGAGATGTTCGGAGTGGTAGCACTTGACGCCCTGGCCGCTGCCGAGGCCGAAATCGACCGGCCCCCAGGCGGCGAGAAAAGCGGGGAAGGTGCCCATATAGGCCTGCGGCGTGCCGCCGCCGCCGAAGCTGGCGGCGACCCGCGGGAAGCCTGATGTGTCGAGCAGACCGCGCTCGCGGATGCCGTTGAGCGTGTCGGCGATCTGGTCGAGCGCCTCGTCCCAGGAGATCTCGACAAAGCCCGGGTCCTGGTCGCGGCCCTTGTTCGGGTTGGTCCTGCGCATCGGGGCAAGCACCCTGTGCGGATTGTAGGTCTTCTGGATGAGTCCATAGGCCTTGACGCAGATCTTGCCCGCGCCCGGGTGGATCTCGGCCGCCTCGAAATTGGGCTCGACCTCGGTCGCGACACCGTCCTCCACCTTGACCGTCAGGAGGTCCGGGCCCGCGACGCATTGGTAGCAGTAGGTCGGGACCTTGGCGGCCGGCTTGTGCGCGGGACGGGTCATGACGCTTGCGCGAAAGCCTCCTCCTTGTGGCGGAGCCGTTGCAGCGTCTTGGCGACGTCGATCACGAAGCGGTCATGGCTGCCCGAGGCGACAAGCTCGTCGACCGGGTCGCGAACGGTCACGGCGAACGATAGGGCGCGCTCGTCGAGGCGCGTGACTTCGGCCGTGACCTCCGCCCACATGCCGAGCAGCGTCGGCGCCAGATGCTTGATGCTGACCTCAGTGCCAAGCGTGTCCTCGCCGTCGTCCAGATGGTCCAGCAGGAAGTCCCGGCAGGTCTGCTCGATGTCCTGTATCAGCGCCGGCGTGGCGTAGACCCGGGCGCTGTCACCGCCGTCGGCGGCCAGAAAGTCGATCGTCCGGGGTTCGTCGACGGTGAACCTGCGGGTCACCTTCAGGCCCGGTGCGAGCGTGTCTTTCACGGGTTTCCTCCCTCTTGAGCGGGTCTTGTGCGCAGGCTCGCTTCTAAAATAGATATTTCAGTACGATAATACGATTTAATGGTTCGGAAAAGCGCCTTTGTGTCGCAGCGCCGTGGCGCATCGTGCCGTTCCCCGCCTTCACACGGGTCATGCGGCGGGCCGGGCCTTGATCATTTCTGAGAAAGTGGTACCAGAATACCGGTATTATACTTCACACGATGCCGAGGCGCCGTTGCATGGGTCGAGGGAGATGTCTGGAACACACGTAAATGCCGTCATCCGGCCGGCGCAAGACCGGGACCTCGATCAGGTGATCGCGCTGGATGAGCGCATCACCGGCATTAACAAGCGAGACTACATCGCCGATCTGTTCGAGCGTTACCGCACGCGGCGGCCCGAGCAGCGGTTCTTCTATGTCGCCGAAAACGCCGGCAGGGTCATTGGTTTCGTTGTCGGCGAGATCCGTGCCTGGGAGTTCGGCTCGGAGCCATGCGGCTGGGTGTTCGCGATTTCGGTCGATCCGGAGCTGCGCGAGGACGGCGTCGGTGCAGGCCTGCTCGACCGGATCTCCGAGAGCTTTCGCGACGCCGGCGTCAGCCGGCTCAGGACCATGATTTCGCGCAACAACCACCTGCTCATGGCGTTCTTCAGGAGCCGGGGGATGATTGCGGGACCCTATCTGCAACTGGAGAAAGACCTGACGTGAAGGCCGCGCGATGAAACTTCAGACCGCCAGCCGGCTCGCGATCTACGCGGTGCTGGAGCTGTCCGCCGACCCCGAACGCCAGCTCTCGGCGGCGGAGATCGGCGACAAGTTCGGCATCTCCACCCATCACCTGTCAAAAGTGCTGCATACGCTCGGCCGCGCCGGGCTGGTGCGCTCGGTGCGCGGCGCCGGCGGCGGCTATGTGTTCTCCGGCAATGCCAGGCGCACCACCCTGCTCGATGTCGTCGAGCTGTTCGAAACGCTCGGCGGCCCCGAGGCGAGCGGCGCCGAACAGGGCGCCGGCACGGCGGAGGGGGCAGCGCTCAATACGTTGCTCGGCGAAATCGACGAGCTGACCCGGGCGACCCTGAACTCGATCACCCTGTCGACCATGCACAAGCTCACCTCGGCTGCCGAACCGGCAATTGACCAGCGTCAAGGACGCACCGACGCCGGCCTCTAAGCTTCGTTATCGGTTTCCGGAGGAAATGACGCCGGCGCGGCGATGGCCGCGGCCGGCGGTCGTGAACGCGAGGGATCTGCGATGAGGGGACTTGACGGCAAGGTGGTCGTCGTCACCGGCGGCGGTGGCGGCATAGGCGGCGCGACAGCCAGGCGGTTCGCCGCGGCCGGCGCCAGGACGGCGGTGTTCGACGTCAATCCCGATGCCGCCCAGGCGGTGGCCGACGATGTTGCCGGGAAGGGCGGCGCGGCGCGGGCCTTCGCCTGCGACATCACCGAACGCGCCGAGGTCGACCACGCGGTGGCGGCCGCGCGCGATGCCTTCGGCCCGGTCGACGTGCTGGTCAACAATGCCGGGTGGGATGTGTTCAAGCCGTTCGTCGACACCGATGCCGACCTCTGGGCCAAGCTGATCTCGATCAACCTGGTCGGTGCGCTCAATATGCACCAGGCGGTGCTGCCGGACATGATCGAGCGCCGTCAGGGCCGCATCGTCAACATCGCCTCCGACGCCGCGCGGGTCGGCTCGTCGGGCGAGGCGGTCTACGCCGCCTGCAAGGGCGGGCTGGTGGCGTTCTCCAAGACGCTTGCGCGCGAACATGCGCGCCAGGGCATCACCGTCAATGTGGTCTGCCCGGGCCCGACCGACACCGCGCTGTTCGACGGCTACAAGCAGGGCGCCGGCAACCCGGAGAAACTGGTCCAGGCGTTCGAGCGCTCGATCCCGCTCGGCCGCATCGGCCAGCCCGACGACCTGCCCGGCGCGATCCTGTTCTTCGCCAGCGACGAGGCGGCCTATGTCACGGGCCAGGTGCTGAGCGTCTCCGGCGGGCTCACCATGAACGGCTGAAGGAAGCGGACAATGGACTATCAGGACATTCTCTTTGACGTGCGCGACGGCGCGGCCTGGATCACGATCAACCGGCCGGACAAGATGAACGCGTTCCGCGGCCAGACTTGCGATGAACTGATCAACGCCATCAACAAGGCCGGCTACGACAATTCGATCTGCGCGATCGTGCTCGCCGGCGCCGGGGACCGGGCGTTCTGCACCGGCGGCGACCAGTCGGCGCACGAGGGAAGTTACGACGGCCGGGGCACGATCGGTCTGCCCATGGAGGAACTGCACAGCGTGATTCGCGACGTACCCAAGCCGGTGATCGCCCGCGTCCAGGGCTACGCCATCGGCGGCGGCAACGTGCTGTGCACGATCTGCGATTTCACCATCGCGTCCGACAAGGCGGTCTTCGCCCAGGCCGGCCCCAAGGTCGGTTCGGTCGATCCGGGCTACGGCACCGCCTTCCTGGCGCGGGTGGTCGGCGAGAAGAAGGCGCGCGAGATCTGGTATCTGTGCCGGCGCTATTCGGCTCGCGAAGCGCTCGACATGGGATTGATCAACGCGGTGGTGCCGGCGGACGAGCTCGACGGGGAAGTCGAGAAATGGTGCGCCGAGATCATGGAGAAGAGCCCGACCGCGATCGCCATCGCCAAGCGGTCCTTCAACATGGACACCGAACATCAGCGCGGCATCGCAGGCATGGGCATGTATGCGC
>JBPCWF010000086.1:0-4220 GCA_051009775.1 Hyphomicrobiales bacterium
TAACGGCCGCCGGTCCGTTGGCGGACGGCCGACACCACGCGAGGGAGGGTCATGCCATGCTTGAGATCCGCAAGATCGTCGATTTCCGGGAAGACGTGCTGATCGAGGGCGGCAAACCGGCCGACCCGCCATGGGTCATGTGCGCGGTCGCCGGTGTGGTCCGGAACCCGTGGGCGGGCCAGGGCTTCGTCGAGAACCTGCGTTCCACCATCCTGGACGTGGCGCCGGGGCTCGGCGACGCACTGGTGCCGCGCCTGCTCGATCTCGCCGGCGGCGGCGATCGGATCGAAGGCTACGGCAAGGCGGCGGTGGTCGGGGTCAATGGCGAGGTCGAGCATGCCTCCGGTCTGATCCACACCCTGCGCTTCGGCAACAGATATCGCGAGGCGGTCGGCGGCACGACCTTTCTCGCCTTCTCCAACAAGCGCGCGGGACCGGGCACGGCGATCACCATTCCGATGATGCACAAGCATGACGAAGGCTACCGCTCGCATTATCTGACGCTCGAGTTTCACATCGTCGACGCGCCGGCGCCGGACGAGATCGTGATAGCGCTGGGCGCCGCGCTCACCGGCCGGCCGCATCACCGTATCGGCAACCGCTACGAAGACATGAAGGATATGGGGGTCGACCAGACCGGAGAGGCGCTTGAAAGCTGAGAAAACGCGGCGAATTTGCGCAATTGGCTTTACCGCCGATTCAGCATAGGTTCATAGATAGGGGCCTGGATTCGCATTAGTTTCACCAAATACCCATATTTACCGGCTATCGCGAACCTTATGTCATCGAACGACCCACGAGAGGGGGGTGCGTTCATTGGAGGAAAGACCATGATCAAACCGTTCTCAAGAAAGCACCTGGCTGTCGCCTCCTTGGCGTTGTTCATGACGGCAGCGGGCATGGGGCAGGCCTTCGCCCAACGGGCCTATTGCGAAGAATACGCCCATGATGTTGCATCCAGCAGGTCCAATGACGGAAGCACCGTCGGCGGCGCGCTGGTCGGCGGCAGTGTCGGTGCCGGCATCGGCGCCATTGTCGGCGGCCGCAAGGGTGCCGGCATCGGCGCCCTGATCGGCGGCTCGACCGGCGCCATCGCGGGTGCCGACCGCAGGAACCGCAGATATGCGGCGAATTACGACCGCGCCTATGCCAGGTGCATGAACCGTGCGCGCAACACCGGCGCGCGGCCTGCCGCACGACGCGGGCCGGCGCCTGAGCCCTGGACCGAGGAGTGGTACCAGTATTGCTCCGCCAAATACCGCTCGTTCAATCCGGACACCGGCGAGTACCTCGCCTATTCCGGCCAGTACAAGGTCTGCCGCTAAGGCGCCTTAGAGCGACACGTTCAAGAGTTCTGTGATGCGCGGGCTTCGGCCCGCGCATTTCGTTTGAGCAGGCTATTCTGCCGGCAGCAGCACCCAGCACTGCAGATAGGTGAGTCTTTCGTTCGTGCCGCCCACCTGGCCGGAGACGCCGTAGATCAGGAGCCGCACGGTTCCGGCCTCGTTCGACGCTTCGACGCTGAAGGCGCGGCGATGGGTACTGTCTTTGTTGCGTAACTCGCCGGCCCGATCGAGAAACTCATTCTTGTCCACGCGCCAGAGGCGGGTGTCATGGGTGATGACAAGGTCGTCGCCGTCGAAACGGAGTGCGACCTTATCGGGCGCAGCAGCGGGCCGCGAGGTGCGCGAGCTCTGTTGAACCACGTGGGGACCGGATATGCGGATATCCGGACCGAAGGTCAGAACGCTGTCAGAGTTTGCGATGTAGGACAAACGTGTGCCGCCGTCGGAGGTCTGTGTCGATCGCTCCAAGTGGAGCAACCCGTTGATTGCGGAGACGAGCTGCCATCCCGTTTTGCCGTCCTCGAAGGGCGAGTCGTCGCGGCCGGCGAACAACGGCTCGAGTTGGTTGAGCCCTTTAGTCTCGCGCAGGAAGCGGATGATCGAATAGGCATCGCTCACATCTTTTGGGGGGATCGTGCCCTTGGCCGGAATGTCCTCGACCAGACGATCGCCCTGCAGATAGCCGTGCTCCTGGAGAATTTCCGCAAGCCTCGCAATCTGGCTCGAGACGGACAGATCCCGCGCGCCCCAGGGGCCGAACGAGGCCGCGAGCAACAGGGCGCCGAGGGTTGCGAGAATGACCCGGCTCTCGGCGCGCCTGCGCTTCAGCGCCAGATAGGCCGCCATGGCAACGAGCCAGGCGCCAATCAGGACCAGCCCGTAGCGGTCGGGCGTAACACCATATTCCGAGACCCGTTTCCACACGGCTATGCCGAGCAGTATGGCGGGCACGATGGTGAACCAGAACCACGAAGCCAGGAACCAGCGGAGCAGGGCGGTGCCGCGCCCCCTCCAGGGCTTCGCAATCAGATAGGTCGCCGTGCCGCCCAGGCCGAACAGCAGCACCATGATGCCGATCTGGCCCTTGGGCAGCTCCCAGGTCCAGGCGATCTTTGCGGCATAGAGATGCAGGATCACCACATAGACCGCTGCGATCGGCACCATGACGTAGTTGACAAGAACCGAGATGCCCCGGTCGAGCAGGCTCGGCTGGTCGTCCAGCACCAGCTCTTCGTCGAGGTCGGCGGGCATGAGCGAGAGCCCATAGACCGGCCCGATCAACGCGGCGCCCGTGACCCAGGTGTGCTCGTAGAGCGAGTTGTCGACATCGATCTCGAACAGGTAGTCGAGGCTCGCCAGGATCGCCGAAATGCCGCCGCCGAAGATGAGGGTGATCACGGTGGCGAGTCCGAGGGCCAGGCCAAGACGGGCGTTGAACAGCCAGAGCGCTTCCTCGTTGGTGTCGCGGCGCAGATAGGCCGCGACCATCAGGGCGAGCGTCAGTGCGGGCAGGATGAACAGGGGGTGGCCGCCGGTGGTGGCGTAGAAATAGCAGAGCAGCGCTGCGAGGCCGCCCAGAACCAGGCCGAGTACTGCCGACGGCATGGTGCTCCAGCCGCGGCCAAGGGCAAACAAGTGCCCGACACCGCCGGCCAGGAAGCCCGCGGCGCCTGCGAAATAGATCTGCGTCAGCCGGTCCTGATCGAAACGCGTGACATCGGCCGCCTCCAGATTGGCGACAATGCACATGGCAAGCGCGGCCAGAACGCAGGCCGGAAACCGTTCCAGGGTCGCGGCGAGGTCCGGCACCAAACGGGAAACGCGGCTCGATAGGCTCATCGCTCTGCCTCCGTGTTGGGCGACGGACTATGCCTCCGTTCGCCGATGGAGGCAATTTGGCGCGCGGTGCGTGAGCGTTAAATCTTTGTCATGTGTACAACTTTTTGCCCAGCCTGGCATGAAGTGTCCCGGACTTGATCCGGGACCTAGGGCAGGGCGGCACGGCCGAAACAAACTGCCCTGGGCCCCGCATCACGTGCGGGGCACGCCAAGACAGTGGAGAAAGGGGCTGAATACTGCTACGCCTTGCCATACCCACCCCCCGACGGCGTCTTGATGATGATCGCCTCGCCGGCGTCGATCACCGTCTGATCGCAGCCTTCGAGCTTCTCGATCTCGCCGCCGAGGCGCCGGACCGAATTCTCGCCGCACTCGCCCGGGCTTCCGCCTTCGAGACCGAAGGGGGGCACGAGACGGTGGCCGGTGAGGAGCGAGCAGTCCATCTTCTCCAGGAAGCGGATCATGCGCAATGTGCCGTCGCCGCCGTTCCATTCGCCCCGGCCGCCGGAGCCGCGGCGCACGGTGAAGCTTTCGAGCACGACGGGATAGCGCCATTCGAGCACTTCCGGGTCGGTCAGGCGGGTGTTGGTCATGTGGGTATGGACGGCGCTGGTGCCGTCATGGCCGGGGCCTGCGCCCGAGCCGCCGCAGATGGTCTCATAATACTGGTAAGTGTCGTTGCCGAAATTGAGGTTGTTCATGGTGCCTTGCGCGGCGGCCTGGGCGCCGAGCGCGCCGAACAGGGTGTCGGTCACCGCCTGGCTGACCTCGACATTGCCGGCGACCACGGCGGCCGGGAATTTCGGCGCCAGCATGCAGTCTTCGGGAACCACGATGTTGATCGGCTTGAGGCAGCCCGCGTTCATCGGAATCTCGTCATTGACCATGCAGCGGAAGACATAGAGCACCGCGGCACGGGTGACCGGCGCGGGGGCATTGAAATTGCTGTTCTGCTGCGGGCTGGTGCCGGTGAAGTCGACGGTCGCCATGCGGCTTTCCTTGTCGACCGAGATCCGGACTTTGATCACCGTGCCC
>JBPCWF010000087.1:0-2573 GCA_051009775.1 Hyphomicrobiales bacterium
CTCGCCGCCCGTGCGGTGAACGCGGCCGGCAGGCCGTCGGGCCCGAGTTTTGCGGTCAGGTCGATGACGGCGGGCGAGCGATACGTGCCGCGGCTGACATCCTGCTCGCGGGTCCAGATCAGCTTGACCGGCTTACCCGGATTGCGCGCCGCGAGCGCGGAGGCCTGCAGGTAGACATCGAACTCGCTGCGCCGGCCGAAGCCGCCGCCGGTGACCGTTACGTGGTCGGTGACGCTCTTGGCCGATTTGCCGGCCAGTTCGACGCCGCGCTGACCGCCCCAGCGCATGACGATCGGCGATTGCGAGCTCGCCCACAATTCCAGCCTGCCATCGTCGTTCCACAGCGCGGTCGCGTTCTGCGGCTCCATGCACAGATGGGTCGCCGGCGGCGTGGCGTAGCGCGCCGCGATCGCCTCGCCTTTGGCGGCGGAAACATCGCCCGCCTCTTCCCGGACGTGAAACGCGCCCGCATCGAGCGCGTCCTCGAGCGCCCTGGTGACCGAAGCGCTTGACGCCGCGGCATTGGGGCCGTCGTCGAATTTCGGTGCCGCGGCCTCCAGCGCCTTGCGCGCGGTCCACCAGGATGCGGCGACCACGCCCAGCGTGTCATCGCCGATGCGCGTGACGTCGACGACGCCCTTGACCGCGCGCGCGGCCGGTTCGTCGAAGCCCTTGAGGCGCCCGCCGAACACCGGCGCCATTTCGACCGCACCGTAGAGCGCGCCGTCAGGCATCAGGTCGATGCCGTAGACCGGCTCGCCGCGCACCTTGGCCGGGATGTCGACGCGCGGCACATCGGTGCCGATCGCCGTGAACTTATCCGGCGACTTGAGCGCGATATCGGTGACCGGCTTCTCGGTCACCGCATCGGCTGCAAGCTCGCCGTAACCGAGCGACCTGCCGCTCGCGCCGTGCACCACGGTGCCGGCTCTGGCCGTGCAGTCCGCTCGCTCGACGCCCCATTTCCCGGCCGCCGCCGAGATCAGCATCTCGCGCGCCGAGGCACCGGCCACCCGGTACTGGGTCCAGCCGTCCTGGATGCTGGTCGAGCCGCCGGTGCCGATATAGGGAATGGACGCGAATATGCGCTGGCCGAACCATTGCAGCGGCCCTGAGATATCCTCCGGCCGGGTTTCGAGCAGGAGCGTGTAGTTGCCGTAGCACGGCAGCTCACGCACCGGATGAGAGACCTCGATCTTCGCCGGATCGACCTCCAGTTCCTCGGCGAGCAGCGTGGCAAGCCCGGTATAGACCCCCTGCCCCATCTCCGTGCGCGGCACCAGGGCGCGCACCGTGCCATCGCCGTCGATGGTGACGAAGGCGTTGAACATCATTTTGCCGTCCGGCCCCGGCATGGGCGCCAGGCCCTCCAGGTCGAGCGACCCGAGATAGCCGACACCGACCGCAAGCCCCGTGACGGCGGCTCCCGCAAGCACGCCGCCGGAGATGAGGAAGGTTCGTCGCGATAGGAGTTTCACCATGTCCGCCCCCTTAGCCCGCGTCCGCGGCGCGGCCGATCGCCCTGGCGATACGCTGATAGGTGCCGCAGCGGCAGAGATTGGTGATCTCCGAGCGGATCTCGTCCTGGGTCGGATTGGGGTTGTCCTCAAGCAGCGCGCTTGCCGCCATCAGGAAACCCGGCTGGCAGTAGCCGCATTGCGGCACCTGTTCGGCGATCCAGGCCGCCTGAAGAGCGGCCAGCCGGCCGTTCCGGGTGAGCCCCTCGATGGTCGACACAGTGGCGCCGTCGACGCTCGACGCCGGCACGCTGCAGGAGCGCACCGCCTCGCCGTCCACATGCACCGTGCACGCGCCGCACAGGCCCGCACCGCATCCGAATTTTGTACCCCGCAGGCCGAGATCCTCCCGGATCACCCACAAGAGCGGTTTGTCGTCTTCCGCATCGACGGTCCGCCACTCGCCGTTCACGTTCAATCGCACGTCAACTCTCCTGCCCACGTTCCAATTGCTTTAACATATACTATACGGTATAGGTTATGTCGAGGCCATTTCGCGGTCACGTGTCATTGATCGCTTGTGTTGAGGCCCGCGATTTGCATTCTGGTGTGCCGATGCAGAACAAATGGGACCCGATTCTGGCCGCGGCAAAACGGCTGTTCATCGATCAGGGCTATGCCGCGACCTCTATGGACCAGGTCGCTGCGCAGTCCGGCGCCACCAAGCGCACAGTCTACAACAATTTCGGGTCGAAAGAACGTCTGCTCGAGGCAGTGGTCGACCATTCTATCGAGCTGTTCAAGGAAAAGGCGCCCGACCTGCCGCCGGATGCCGACCTGAGCGACTTCGCCGCCTTCGCCGGGCAGGTCATCGAAATGACGACCTGGCGCGATGCGGTCGGCCTCCAGCGCCTGATCGTGTCCGAGCGCGCCGCCTTCCCGGACCTGGCCCAGCGCCTGGTCGAGGAGACCGGCGCCGCGCTCGTAACGCCGGTGCGGGCGCATTTACAGGCCCGTGGCATGTCCACCGCCGAGGCGGCCGCCCTGGCCGCCACATTCATCGAACACGCGGCCGCCGCCGCCCGCCTCGACCGCCTGATCGGCACCCGCCCGCCC
>JBPCWF010000088.1:0-4152 GCA_051009775.1 Hyphomicrobiales bacterium
CGAAACCAAATGGCTTGCCAAACAGGTGCTCAGGGTGCGCCAGCGCGACCCGCTGCAACTGGCGGGCGAAGCCTATGACGACTGTCTGGCGCAAGCCGGGCTCACGCGCGGCGACGTCCAGTATGTCGCGACCACGGGCGAGGGCGAGACCGTGCCGTTTCACACCGGCCACTTCTATTCGATGACGACCCATGCGCGCGGCGCGATCTATCTGGAGAAGCAATCCCGCGCCGTGCTCGATGTCGGCGCCCTGCATGGCCGCGCCATTTCCACGGACGAGCGCGGCAAGGTCCTGACCTACAAGATGACCAGCCAGTGCGCCTCGGGTTCGGGCCAGTTTCTGGAGAACATCGCGCGCTATCTGGGCATTGCCCAGGACGAGATCAGGCCGATGTCTTGCGCGGCCGACGATCCGGAGAAGGTCAGCGGCATCTGCGCGGTGCTGGCGGAGACCGACGTCATCAACATGGTGTCGCGCGGCATCACACCCCAGAACATCCTCAAAGGCATTCATCTCTCCATGGCCGGACGGCTGGCGCGCCTGATCAAGGCGATCAAGGTGAGCGAAGGCGTTGTCATGGTCACCGGCGGCCTGGCGCTCGATGCAGGCCTGATCGCCGCGTTGCGCGAGGAACTCGACACCCAGGGCAAGCCGATCGAGGTGCGCAGCGATCCGGACTCCATCTACGCCGGCGCCATCGGCGCGGCCCTATGGGGCGCCTTTCGTTACGACAAGCTTGCGAAACTCGACGCCCTGCCCATGGCGTCGTGACGTTGAGGAGACGATCATGGCTTTGAAGATCATGGAAAACTGCACCGCCTGCGATGCCTGCGAGCCGGTCTGCCCGAACGAGGCGATCTCGGCCGGCCAGCCGATCTACCGCATCGATCCGATGAAATGCACCGAATGCGTCGGCGCCGAGGACGAGCCGCAATGCGCGCTTGTATGCCCCGAGATGGAGTGCATCCTGCCCGATCCCGACTGGCCGGAAACGCCCGAGCAATTGCAGGAAAAATACGACCAGCTGAACGGCTGACAGCGGAATCCCTGCGGAGAGGAGGAACGACATGGAATTCACCCGGGCGACCGCACGCGCGATGCACGAGGACCACATGGCGGCCCTGGCGCTGCTCGGCCGCGTCGAGCAGTTTCTGGCGCAGAATGCCGGCGAAACACCGCCGGACAGCGCGCAGCCGGACATCCGTATGCTGCTGGGCGATCTGAAGGCCGCTGTGAACAGCGAGATCACGTCGCATTTCGCCTTCGAGGAGGACGCGTTGTTCCCGATCATGACCGAAGCTGGCGCGGACGACATGTCCCGCATCCTCAAGGACGACCACGCGGTGCTGCTGCCGCTCGGAATGCGTCTGGCCGAACTGGCCGGCGCCGCCGTGCAGGCGGGGTTCACGGCCGACAGCTGGGCGGAATTCCGCAGGGCGTCGGGTGAGTTCATCGACGGCCTGAGAGGCCATATCGACAAAGAGGAGATGGGGCTCGTGCCCGCCCTCGAGGAAGTCCTCGACGAGGACCAGGACGACGAACTGATCCGAGCCTACAAGTTCGATTAGAGCATGTCTCCCGAAAGTGGGCACCGGTTTCGGGAAAAAGACATGCTTCAAAAAAGAGCTAGGGCGATGACGCGAATCAGAATGATCGCGACACGCTCTAGCGGACTGGTCTGCCCCCACGCTCGACGTTTCGCCAATTTCGCGCCCCGGACGTGATCCGGGCGCTCTCCTGTGGAGGTGACCGTTACAGGCTCAGCCGGAATGCGATGCGCTGCGCCGGCACGAAGCCGCACTGCTCCAGAAAGCCGAGCAGGCCGAAATCGTTCCATTCGACTTCCGTGCGCACGCCCTCAACATGCAGCGAGCGCAGGTTGGTGAGCAGTTGCGACATCATGGCCTTACCGATTTCCTGGTGTGCATAGTCCGGATTGACGCCGATGGTGTCGATCACCGCTTCGGGTTCGGTGTGCCCGAACTCGCCGAAGTCGACCCGCGCCATGATGAAGCCAACCGGGCGGCCGTCCAGTTCGGCGACGAGCGAGACGCGCACCGCGGACTCGTCCATGGTTTCGGCAAGCTTGCGTTCGTAATAGGCGCTTCGCTCGTGGCCGGTGATCCGACGGTCGATCGCGATCAGTGCGCTCAGGTCGTCGGGCGTCATCGATCTGACGGGAACCCGGTCGCGGGCGAGCGCTTCGAAGTCGTCCGCTCCCGGATCGCTGTAGTCGATCTCCAGGGGATCGTCGGCGCGCTGCGGGATGGATGTCGGTGTCGGGATGGTCATGATGATGGCTCTTTTGGTTCTACCAGTTCAGATCGGAGGCGACATCGCGCTTCAGCACGAGCCGCGGGGCGCGCTCGAAACCGGCATGGGCGAAGAAGCCCAGAAGGTCCGCGTTGGTCCATTCGGTCTCGGTCTGCAGCTCGCTGACGCCCTTGTGGCGCATCACCTCTTCGATGCCCGAGAGCAAGGCGCGCCCGAGGCCTTTGCCCTCGGCTCGCGGGTCGACGCCGATGGCATCGAGCATGCCCGCTGTGTCCTGACCGAACTCGCCGCCGAGCAGGCGCACCAGCGCGTAGCCCCTGAGCGTCCCGTCAATGCAGGCCCCGACATAGATGAAGTCCTTGGGCGCCTTGAGCGCGGACTTGAGCCGTCGTTCGAAGAAGCCGTGCCGCGAACGGCCGGTCAGTTGCTGGTCGATCGCAACGACCGCATCGAGATCACCCGCCTCGAGCGGCCGCACGGTCACCACGGCCTGGTGCCGCGCCGAGGCTGTTTCCGTCTTGTCCGTAACCATGTCCTGCACTCTCCCTTCACATAATCTTCAGCGCGACCATCCGGGGCGCATCCCGGGACCTGCGGGCACCGGCCCGCGCGCCGGCGCGTGTTCGATTGCGAAGCCCTGGGTGTAGGCCAGGGTGCACACCAGCATGTATTTCAGGCACCAGCCGCCAGCCGCCGCGAGAAGCCCACTCGCCGCGACCGCCGCGCTGGCGGCATCCGGCAGCGGCACCATAATGAGCAGCGCCGGGATCAGGCCGCCGCCGAGTGTTGTGATCGCGGTCACGGTCCTCAAGCCCGGTTGCGCCGCGTCGGGCGCCTTGCGGCCCCGCAGGCGAACGGCATAGACAAGCACCAGCACGGTGCGCCACAGCACCAGGACCAGGACGGCGATCGCCAGCCATTGCGGATGGCCCTGCATCATGGCGGCGGCGGCGAGCAGAAGGCCCGCGCCCTCCGTCAGGCCGGTGACCGGGATCAGCGGCAGGATGGCGGCGTCACGCCAGGTGGGGATGCCCCTGGCGGCGCGCAGCATGTGGGCCTGGCAGAGCAGGAACGCGAGGCCGAACAGGGCCGCGAGTGAAATCAGTGCGGGCGAGCCGAGGACCGCGCCGAGCGCGCCCAGAGGAAAGAACAGCGCCGCCGCCCAGGCCTCCCGGCTCATCCATGACGTCGCCGGATTGCGGAACACGTTCATGAAACGCCAGGGCCGGCCGATCTCGAGCCAGACCAGGAACAGGCCAAGCCCGACGATCGCGAGAGCCGCCAGTGCGGCGGCTTCGAAACCGGGTGTGCCCAGCCATGCGGCACAGGCGGCGAAGACTATCAACCCGGTGCCGGTGCCTCCGCAGATGAAGTTGCCGGCGGCGCGCCAGTCCCAGTTGTGCTGCAGGGCTGGTGAGATCGCGATCATGCCTGGTCCCACAGATAATAGACGCCGGGCCCGGTGCCGAGCTGCTCATGCATGCGGAAGAAGTGGTTCTCGGCAAGCAGCCGCGAGACGTTGCTGTCGGGATCCTCGACATCGCCGAAATGAAGCGCGCCGGCGATACAGGAATTGACGCAGGCCGGCGTCGCGTCCGGATCCTCGCCCGGCGTCAGGCCCTGTGCGATGCCGTCGTCGATGCGGTCGACGCAGAAGGTGCACTTGGTCGAGACGCCGATGCGGCCGGGATCGCGTTTTGCGGCTTCGGGGGCCATCGGTTCGCCGCCATAGGCGAAACGCTCGCGTTCGACCTTGTAGCGCGCCTGGTAGGGGCAGGCGACCGCGCAATAGGCGCAGCCGATGCACAGGTCGTAATCGATCTCGACGATGCCGTCGTCGCGCTGGCGCGTGGCGGGAGACGGGCACACCGCCAGGC
>JBPCWF010000089.1:0-4398 GCA_051009775.1 Hyphomicrobiales bacterium
ATCTCACCGTCGACGGCGCGGACGAACTTGACGGCGACCTCGTGCTGATCAAGGGCGGCGGCGGCGCGCTGCTGCGCGAGAAGATCGTCGCAACGGCCTCCGCACGCATGGTGGTGATCGCGGACCAGAGCAAGCGGGTCGATGTGCTGGGCGCATTTCCGCTTCCGGTCGAGGTCGTGCCCTTCGGCGCGGCGGCGACCGCGCGAAGCATGGCGGATGTCGCGAAAGGCCTCGGCTGCAGCGGCGACATCACGCAACGCCGAAAAGACGGCTCGCCTTTCATCACCGATGGCGGCCATTACATCTATGACTGCGCCTTCGGGCAGATCGCGGATGCCCCGGGCCTGGGCGCGGCCCTGAACCGGATACCCGGCGTCGTCGAGCACGGCCTGTTCGTGTCGATCGCGTCGGTTGCGCTCATCGGTACGGATAACGGCGTAGACGTTCAGACATCGCCGTCCTGACCGGATCAGGCCATCGCGAAAGGGCCGGGAAGGTCAAAGTCCTCGCGCGAAGCTTTGTTTCTGCCTGCCACAGAGCAGTGATAGATTGCATTTAGGATCTCGGGCCCGTTCAACAAAAAAAGGCAAGTCCCATGTCCGGTTGCATGAACACCCTGCGTGTGGCGGCGATCGCGTTCTGTGCCCTGGTCACGGTGCAGACCCCGCTCGCCGATGCCGAGAGCTTCGATCCCGGAAGCCTGAGGGCCGCCCGCGCCCTGATCGGCGCCACGATCAAGACCCAGGAATTCGAAGCCATACTGCACAGAGTGGTGCAGGGCTTTGCCAAGGACATCACCAAGAACACGGAGGGTGCCGACGACAAGGTGGTGATCCGCACGCTCATGGATCAGGCGCGGATCACGATCTCGCAGAACCGCGGGGTCTATCTCGAAGGCATCGCGCGGGTCTATGCTAAGCACCTGTCGGAGGGTGAGCTGCGCGCCGCGGTCAAGTTCTTCTCCTCGCCCGAGGGCCGCAAGTGGACGGTTGTTCAGAACAAGATCACCCGGGATACACTGCAGTACGCGGCCACCATGGGCGGTTCGCTCAAGAGCCAGATCGTCCGCGGCACTGTCGAAAAGTTGAAGCAGCGCGGCTTCAAAAGCAAAGATAACTGATTACGTTGCGCAGCGAGTGTCATTCCGCGGCCATGGGCCGGCGGCAAGAAGGGTTCTGAAGGCTGATGACTTACGACTATGATCTGTTCGTGATCGGCGCCGGTTCCGGCGGCGTGCGCGCGGCGCGCATGGCCGCACAGGCCGGCGCTCGGGTGGTGGTGGCCGAGGAATACCGGGTCGGCGGCACCTGCGTCATCCGCGGCTGCGTGCCGAAGAAGCTCTTCGTTTATGCCAGCCACTTTTCGGAGAATTTCGAGGATGCGGCAGGCTTCGGCTGGACCGTGCCGGAAGCGACCTTCGACTGGCCGACCCTGATCGCCAACAAGGACAAGGAGATCGACCGGCTCAACGGCATCTATATCCGCAATCTGGAGGCGGCGGGCGTTGAGATCGTGCATGAGCGCGCCGTGCTAAGGGATTCCAACACGGTGCATCTCGTCGGTTCCGACCGGGACGTCACGGCGCGCTACATCCTCATCGCCACCGGCGCCGCGCCGTTCCTGCCCGATTTTCCCGGCCGCGAGCACGCCATCAGCTCCAACGAGGCGTTTCATCTGGAGCGCTTTCCTGACCATGTGACCATTGCCGGCGGCGGTTACATCGCGGTCGAGTTCACCGGCATCTTCAACGGTCTCGGCGCGCGCACCACTCAGCTCTACCGCGGCGAGCAGATATTGCGCGGCTTCGACGACGACCTGCGCTACGGGCTGGCGGCTGAGATGATTAAGAAGGGCGTGGACCTGCGCACCCAGACGGTCATCGATGCGATCGAGCAAGACGGCGACAGCTACAGGCTGACGCTGAACACCGGCGATGTGCTCAAGACCGATCTCGTCATGTTCGCCACCGGCCGTAATCCCAACACGGACAATCTGGGGCTCGACGCGGCGGGCGTGGAGTTGAACGATTCCGGTGCGGTGGTGGTCGACGCCTATTCCCGCTCCAGCGTGGAGAACATCTATGCGGTCGGCGACGTCACGAACCGTCTGGCGCTGACGCCGGTCGCGATCCGCGAGGGGGCGGCCTTCGCGGAAACCGTGTTCAACGACAATCCGACCGCCGTCGATCACGCAACCGTGGCGACCGCGGTGTTTTCCCAGCCGGAACTCGGCACGGTCGGCCTGACCGAGGCGCAGGCGCGCGAGCGCCATGGCGAGATCGACATCTACAAGTCCACGTTCCGTCCGATGAAGCACACGCTTTCCGGCCGTGACGAGAAGATGATGATGAAGATCATCGTCGATGCCGCCACCGACAAGGTAATCGGCTGCCACATCATGGGGCCGGACGCGGGCGAGATGGCGCAGGTTCTGGGCATCGCGGTCAAGATGGGCGCGAGCAAGAAGGACTTCGATGCGACCGTCGCCGTGCACCCGACCGCGGCGGAGGAACTGGTGACCATGCGCGAGAAATGGACCCCGCCCGAGGCCGCCGCGGCCGAATAGCCGGCACGATGGCGTATCCGCCGGACGCTCTGCACCGTGCGATCACCGCCGCACTGGGCAAGCCTTCAGACTTCGTGGCCGATAAGGCGGCCTTGCCGGATGAAGCTGGCGCATACCTTCTGGCGTTACGGCTGTCCGCGGCGGTTGAGCTTCGGATCCCGCATTTTCTGGGCAAAACCCTGGAGCCCGGCTGCTACGTCTATGCCGGCAGCGCATGCGGGCCGGGCGGTATCGCGGCGCGGGCCGGGCGCCACCTGCGGCCTGAGAAGGCTGTGCGCTGGCATATCGACCATCTGACGACCGCGGCGGAAACGGTCCGGGCAAGCGCCTTTCCTGACGCCACCGAATGCGGCCTTGTGGAGCAACTCATGAGCTCCGATGGCTTCGAGACGCCGCTGCCGGGGTTCGGCAGTTCGGATTGCCGGACCTGCCAAGCACATCTTCTGCGGTTTCGTGAGCCCGTTATGGTGTGTCGATGATCTCGAAATGGGCCTCGGTCGGCACGCAGTCGGCGCCATTGATCGGCACCATGTCCTGCGGACAGGCCGACATGGCGACGATGCAGTCCATCTCCGCGCGCAGCACCACATAGTCGCCGGGCCTGGTCCTGGGCTCCTCGAAGGCCAGCGTGCCGTCACCGGTCCAGGGTATGTTCATGAACAGATTGAGCGGGCTTGGGGTTTCGGGCTCCTTGAGGCCCAGTTCCGCCATTGCCGCCGTGAGGTTGTCGGTGCAGTTGTCGTGATAGACGGTGCAGCCGAGCTGCTGGTAGCGTTCGTCGTTACAGGCGGCGAGCAGAGTGTCGTGGATGCCTTGCGATGTGTCCTCGACCAGGGTCAGCATGGCCCGTCTCCTGCTCGAATAGAACGTATCGCCGATGCCGGGGATCAGTTTCAGCAGCACGCCGCGTGTGTGCTCCATGGACATGCATTCGGAGAGATCGTCGGTCCGGAAGGCCCAGGTGTCGACCACCTGCTCGCCATGGGTGTTGACGATCCTGATAGCTTGTCCGTGGGCGACATGCGCCGCCTTGCCGCCACGTGCCGGGATGGTCTGAAGCGTGCTCATGGTTGACGGTCCTCCGGTTTAAGGCTGCAATCGCTGGTGCAGGGTGGGAGCTTAGCGCAGGAGGGGGCAGGTGGGAATGACGGGAAGATGGCGGCGCCTCGCGTCAAGCCCGGGACACGGATATGTATGATGTTCGGAGTTTGCCCCGACCGCACGACATCGTGATTGGAATGTGTAACTAGACCGATCGATCTAGTTTCGATCAGGCCGCGGACGGACTTAAGGTCCCAGATTTGGAGATCAGACATGACACGCCCCCCTTTGCCGCCATTCACCGAGGAAACCGCCGCAGAAAAGGTTCGGCTCGCCGAGGATGGCTGGAACGGCCGCGATCCGGAAAAGGTGTCGCTGGCCTACACGCCGGACAGCATCTGGCGCAACCGTTCGGAGTTCCTCGAAGGCCGCGAAGAGATCGTCGCGTTCCTGACCCGCAAATGGGCGCGCGAGCTGGAGTACCGGCTGATCAAGGAGTTGTGGACCTTTGGCGGCAACCGCATCGCGGTGCGTTTCGCCTATGAGTGCCATGACGCAGAAGGCCAATGGTTCCGCTCCTACGGCAACGAGAACTGGGAGTTCGACGAGAACGGCCTGATGCGCCGGCGTATCGCCAGCATCAACGACTTAGGCATCACGCAGGAAGAGCGAAAGTTCCACTGGCCGCAGGGACGCAGGCCCGACGACCATCCCGGTCTGAGCGAGCTTGGTCTTTAGAATTGTGAGGCCGCAGGTGTAACCCCCGGTGCCGATCCCGACTCACAAGGGGTG
>JBPCWF010000090.1:0-3962 GCA_051009775.1 Hyphomicrobiales bacterium
GGCGCCGCCCGATCCGGCGATCAAAGCGCCAATCTCCTGCGCCACGCTTGTCCGCGCGGGCGACAGCTCCCAGATCGCCCCCTCCTCCATCGGTGCAGCGGGCAGATTGAGGGCGGACGCCTCCACCGGCTCAGGCGCCAGCCCGAGAACCAGAGCACCCGCATCGCCGACACCGACGCAGCGCTCGTACCACCGGCCGGACCGCAGCTCATATTGCGCCGCCGGCAGCGCGTCGAAGAACTCGTTCGCGATCACCACGGACGGCGCCCGCGGCACGGTGTCGAAGCGCTCGTGCCAGGTCACGGGCACGCCGAAGCGGCCGAGCGCTTCCTTCTGGCGTGCCGCAAGCGGCGGGCTGGTTTCCACGAGATGGACATCGAGCGCAGTCTGAAAACTCGCGATCGATCCGAGCGTGCGCAGAATATCGGCCATCAGGGTGCCGCGCCCGGGGCCGGGTTCGATCAGCTGGAGCGTTGCCGGCGCGCCCATGGCGGTCCAGGCGTCGACGCACCACACGCCGATCAGCTCGCCGAACATCTGGCTCACCTCGGGGGCTGTGATGAAGTCGCCGGCATGGCCCAGCGGGTCGCGGGAGCGATAGTAGCCGTGGTCCGGATGCCCCAGGCAAAGCTCCATGTAACGCGCCACCGGAAGCGGTCCGTCCTGTGCGATCAGGTCTTTGAGGATGTGTTCGAGCGGCGTTTCGCCGGCGCTCATGGCTGCGCCGTCCTGGCCCGCACCATGAGCCAGACGCCGATCAGGATCATCGGCACGGACAGCATCATGCCCATGGTCGCGCCGCCGGCCAGGAAGCCGATCTGCTCATCCGGCTTGCGGAAGAACTCGACCGCCACCCGCGCCGCGCCATAGCCGGACGCGAACACGCCCGAAATGAAACCCGCCTGTTTGAGCTTGAACAGCCGGTGCGTACAGATGCGCAAGGCAACGAACAAAACCAGGCCCTCCAGTGCGGCTTCGTAGAGCTGACTCGGGTGCCGCGGCGCAGGCCCGCCATGCGGAAACACCATGGCCCAGGGCACGTCGGTCTTGCGCCCGAACAGCTCGCCATTGATGAAGTTGGCGATCCGACCGAAGAACAGCCCGATCGGCACCCCGGTGGCGACCGCATCGATGATCGGCAGGAACCGGAGCCCTTTCACCCTGCAATAGACCGCGACGGCAAGCACGACACCGAGGAAGCCGCCGTGAAACGACATGCCGCCCCGCCAGATGGCGAGCATGTCCAAGGGGTTGGAGAAGCGCCCCTCCCCGCCATAGGCGACGATATAGCCGATCCGACCGCCCAGGATCACACCCAGCGTCGACCAGAACAACAAATCGTCGATCTGAAGCGGCGTGATCGGCGGCTCGCCGGCCCAGAGCGACGTGTTGGCCACGACCCGCTTCATATAGATCCAGGCGAACAGGATGCCCGCGACGTAGGACAGCGCGTACCACCTGATGGCGAAGGGGCCGACCTCGAACAGCACCGGATCGATTGTGGGAAACGGGATGACGAACGGGCTCATAAGGGAGGCGACAGTGCCCCTGCCGGCAAGCCCCTGTCAAGCGCCGCTCCGGGGCGCGGTTTGTCGCCTTGAATCCCTTAGCCGCACCACCCATAGTCCTTGATGACAAAGCAGCCGAAACCGCCGGGACGAGAGACATGACACAGACCACCAACCGCATTTTCGACGAGCTGGCCAAGGTGCTGACCAACGCCGCCGGCGCCGCCCAGGGTGTGCGCGGCGAGGTCGAGACCATGTTCAAGAACCAGGCCGAGCGCATCCTGAACGACCTCGATGTGGTCAAGCGCGAGGAGTTTGACGTGGTGCACGACATGGCGTCGAAGGCGCGCGAGGAAAACGAACGGCTGGCACAGCGCGTCGCCGAACTCGAGACCGAGCTCGCCGCTCTGAAGCCCAAACCAAAACGCGCGCCGGCGAAACGCACCCCTGCGAAACGCACGACCGGAGCCAAGCCGAAGGCGTGAGGCCCGGCCGCAAGACGACACACCTTCTCTCCGTCATTCCTGCCAATCGACGGTTCTGCCTGAGCCACGCCCGCTGTATAGTTCCGCCCTTCAACCGCCGCGTCCGCGGCATCATTCCCGGGGGATCCCGCAGCCCGTGCACTCGAAGTTCTGGTCGCTCACCCTGCTTGCGCTGTGCGAGATCGCGGCCATGGCCTTGTGGTTTTCAGCCTCCGCCGTGGTGCCGTCGCTCGCGCTGGAGTTCGACCTTGGCACGACCCACACGGCGCTGATCACGAGCGCGGTGCAGATCGGCTTCGTCGCCGGCACGCTCCTGAGCGCGGTGCTGGGGCTGGCCGACCGGATCGATCCGCGCCGCTTCTTTATGGTTTCGGCCCTGGTCGCGACCACCGCTAACCTGGCCATCCTGTGGATCGACGTCGCCTCGCCCGCGGTCATCGTGCTGCGCTTCGTCACCGGCGCCTGCATGGCCGGCATCTATCCGGTCGGCATGAAGATCGTCACCACATGGGCCAGGAACGACATGGGGCTTCTGGTCGGCATCCTGGTCGGCGCGCTGACGCTCGGCTCGGCGGCGCCCCATCTGTTCAACGCCTTCGGCGGTATCGACTGGCGCTTCACCGTGGCGGCGGCCTCGGCGGTCGCGCTCGCCGGCGCGCTCGGCGTCAACCTGGTCGGTCTCGGCCCCAACATCCGCCCCGCCCCCCGGTTCGATCCCCACGCCGCGCTCCACGGCTTCCGCGACCCGGCGCTGCGTTACGCCAATTTCGGCTATCTCGGCCACATGTGGGAGCTTTACGCCATGTGGGCCTGGCTCGGCGTGTTCCTCGATGCGAGCTTCCGCCTCGATCCGGGCGGTGACGATGCCTCGTTCTTCGCCCGGCTGGCGACCTTCGCCTGCATGGGGCTCGGCGGCGCCTTCGGCTGCGTGCTCGGCGGCCGCATCGCCGACAAGGTCGGCCGCACCACCCTGACCATGGCGGCCATGATCGTCAGCGGCCTGTGCGCGGTTGCCGTCGGCTTTCTGTTCGGCGGCCCGGCGACCGTGCTGGTCGTCGTGTGTCTGATCTGGGGCATATCCGTGATCGCGGACTCCGCCCAGTTCTCGTCCTCGATCGCGGAACTGGCGCCGCCCGACCGGGTCGGCACGATGCTGACCATCCAGACCTCGGCCGGATTTCTCCTCACCCTGATCACCATCCACCTGATGCCCTATGTGGTCGACTGGCTCGGCTGGCGCTATGCCTTCGCGGCCCTTGCCATAGGCCCTCTGTTCGGGGTCATCTCCATGGGCCGGCTTCGTGCCCACCCGGATGCCATGAAACTCGCCGGCGGCCGGCGCTGAGCGCTAGGGCCTGTGGGCGGCCATGGTTACGGCGTTAGCGTGACCGTCCACGGGCCCTGATTGCCCTGATTCAATTCGCCACACCCCCGTACACGATAAACATGTGAAGAGTTGCGGGTACGACTCTTGCGCGGACTCACCGCTTTAGGCACGTTTGCCTTGTTAGTAGGTGATTCGGTCAACCGCCCCACATCTTGTGGGTATCGGCTTGAGCCTGGGGCAATTGGGATGCGAGGGGTCCGATGGCAACCATACATACGTTGTTTGGCGAAGCCGCCAATCCACTTGAAATCGTAGAACGGCTGGCAACCGCGGAAGACTGGCATTTCGACCGCAGCGCCGATGACGAGATCAGCCTGGCCGTCGCCGGCTCCTGGTCGGACTATCATGTCTGCTTCAACTGGCATGAGGATCTGGAAGGCCTGCATCTGGCCTGCACCTTCGACGCCAAGGTGCCGTCGAGCAAATGCGACGATGTCGCCGGCCTGATGGCCCGGATCAACGAGCAGCTCTGGCTCGGCCATTTCGACCTGTGGCGCAAGGAAGGGGCGATCCTCTACCGCAGTGCGCTCCTGCTCGCGGGCGGCGCCGAGGCCAACCAGTCGCAATGCGAGACCATGCTCA
>JBPCWF010000091.1:0-2535 GCA_051009775.1 Hyphomicrobiales bacterium
CCAACGCCTGAGCGAACTCGCGCCGCGGTTCATGGCCGGCTACGCCGAGCGAAAGGCGGCGCGCACAGCGTGACCGGAACAATGAAGGGAAACCCTCTATGGCATTGCTGTTAGACCCGCCGCCCCAGATCCTCGCCGAAGTCCATGGGCATGACGATGTGGTGCCGGTCAGGCGCGTCTTCTGCGTCGGCCGAAACTATGCCGCCCATGCCCGAGAGATGGGCAAGGACCCGGACCGCGAGCCGCCCTTCTTCTTCACCAAATGGGCCGAGACCGTGGTGCCGGGCGGCTCGACCATTGCCTATCCCCTGGCCACCGAGGACTACCACTGGGAGATCGAGCTGGTGGCGGTGATCGGCCTCTCAGGCATCAAGATACCGGCGGCCTCGGCGCGCGACCACATCATCGGCTATGCGGTCGGTCTCGATATGACCCGGCGCGATTTGCAGGCCCGGGCCAAGGAGATGGGCCGTCCCTGGGACACGGGCAAAAACGGGGTGCAGTCGGCGCCGCTGGGGCCCATCCATCTGGCGCGCGATGCCGGCCATATCGACACCGGACGGATCTCTCTCGAAGTCAATGGCGAGCTCAAACAGGACGGAGACATCGCCGATCTGATCTGGTCGATCGACGAGGTGATCGAGCATCTCTCCGGGCTCTATCGCCTGGAACCGGGCGATCTGATCTACACCGGCACGCCCGCGGGCGTCGGTGCGGCAAAGCCCGGAGACCGGCTCGTCGGCTGCGTCGCCGGGTTGTCGGATCTGGAGATTACCATCGGGCCGCGAGAAGCGTGACCGTTAGGCGCGAATGCGGCGGCCGAATTAGGCAAGAAACACCGGCGTTGGTTCTATCCGTTTCGGATATGTGCTAAGGCCACGAAAAACAAAGACCAAAAAGAACAAGAAAAACCGGAAAGCTGGGGTGGGGATGGACGCGGCGCTTGTCGTCACACAATTCATGAACGGGTTGCAGCTGGGCGTGCTCCTTTTCCTGTTGGCGTCCGGGTTGACGCTTGTGTTCGGCATCATGGATTTCGTCAATCTGGCGCATGGCTCGCTCTACATGGTCGGTGCGTTCTTCTGCGCCAGCCTCACATTA
Organism: Hyphomicrobiales bacterium; assembly: GCA_051009775.1. Classification (GTDB taxonomy): domain Bacteria; phylum Pseudomonadota; class Alphaproteobacteria; order Rhizobiales; family JAJFHB01; genus JBPCWF01. The sequence continues at coordinate 1,102 of JBPCWF010000091.1, forward strand.
TGGCTCGACTCCTTCCTGCTCGGCGTGATCCTGGCGATCCCGCTGGTCGTGCTTGTCGGCATCGCGACCGAGCTCATCGTGGTCCGGCACCTCTACCCGCGCGATCACCTCGACCATGTGCTGGCGACCTTCGGCCTGATCCTGTGTTTCGACGAGCTGGTGCAGATGCTCTGGGGCCCGGAGGGCATCGCGGTGCCGCTGCCATCCGTGCTTCAGGGACAGGTCGAGATCCTGCCGGACATCGTCCTGCCGTCCTACCGCCTGGTCATCATCGCCTGCGGCCTGCTGGTCGCCGCGGCGCTCTATTACATCGTCAACCATACGCGGCTCGGCATGCTGATCCGCGCGGGCGCGTCCAACAGGACCATGGTCGGCGCGCTCGGCATCGATATCAAGACCCTGTTCACCCTTGTCTTTGCCATGGGCGCGGCCCTGGCCGGGCTCGCCGGCATGCTGATCGCGCCGATCACCGAGGCCAGCGTCGGCATGGGCAACGACATCATCATCGTCGCCTTCGTGGTGATCATCGTCGGCGGCATCGGCTCGATGAAGGGCGCTTTGGTCGCCGCCCTGATCATCGGCCTTATCGATACACTCGGGCGCTCGTTCCTCGACGATTTCTTCAAACTGTTCATCGGCGACGAGGCCGCGGAGACGTCCGCGCCGGCGGTGTCCGCCATGTTGATCTACATCCTGATGGCCGTGGTTCTGACCTTCCGGCCCCAGGGTCTGTTTCCACCCAAAGTGCGCTGACCGGGGGCTCGACGAGGGATGTCAGTGGACGTGAACACGAAACCGGCGACCATGCTCGGGGCCATTGGCCTGCGCGGCTGGGCGATGATCGTCGCCCTTGCGGGCCTTGGGCTTGTCCCGCTGTTGGTCGAGATGACGGGCAACGCATTCTATCTCGATCTGGCGACCCGCCTGGTCTGTCTCGCGATCGCGGCGGTCAGCCTGAATCTGATCCTGGGTTACGGCGGCATGATCAGCTTCGGCCATGCGGCCTATATCGGCCTCGGCGCCTACTGTGTCGGCATTCCCGCCTATTACGACTACACCAGCGGCTTCCTGCAGTTCCCGCTCGCGGTCGGCGTGTCGGCCCTGTTCGCCCTGATCACCGGCGCGCTCTGCCTCAGGACCAAGGGCGTCTACTTCATCATGATCACCATGGCGTTTTCGCAAATGGCGTTCTTCCTGTTCGTCAGCCTGGACGAGTACGGTGCCGATGACGGCCTGACCATCGACTACCGCAGCGAGTTCGGCGGTCTGGTCGACGTCGAAAACAACGTCACCCTCTACTACGTCTGCTTCGTGTCGCTGCTGGCGGCGGTTTACCTGGTGCACCGCATCGTGCATTCACGCTTCGGCATGGCGATCAGGGGCGCGCGGGGCAATGAGCAGCGCATGCGCGCGATCGGCTACAACACCTATGTC
>JBPCWF010000092.1:0-3844 GCA_051009775.1 Hyphomicrobiales bacterium
TCCTCCGGGTATGCGGATCTTAGTACGGCGGAAAAACAAACCAAATCATGAGTTTACTGGATCCCGGATCAGGTCCGGGATGACGTGGGAGGGAGGGCACGACCTCTGGGGATCGCTCCAACCACTAAACCGGACAGCAGTGTGTCAAGCACGGGCATGACGAACCAAGAGGACGTCATTGCCGGACTTGATCCGGCAATCTCCCGTCTACTCCGACACCGCCGCGATCAGCGTCGCATTGCCGCCGGCGGCCGTGGTGTCGATGCAGAGATGCCGCTCCAGCACATACCGCTCGGGCGCAAGCCGTTCGGTGATCAGCGGCACCAGCATGCCGTCCCGTCCGGCCAGCGCCTTTCGGATCGCCCGCAGCGTGGCTTCGTCGGCGGCGCTCGCCACCGCATCGATACCTCGCACCTCCGCCAATGTCGCGGGCGTGACGTGGCCCTCCACGCACGCAACCGGCGCGCCGGCCCTGGCCAGAACCTCGACCTCCGCCTCAACGCCCGGAGCGGCGACCACCGCGCCATTGCCGAGCGCCAATGCCTGCATCGCCTGGGCGAGCGCGCTGTCGCGGTCGGGGCCGAGGCACAGGGCGAGACCACGCGGATGGATTTCGAGCCGGTTGGACTCGCCCGTCGGCCCGGGCATGTCGACCGGATCGCGGCCCAGTGCCAGGGCGGCGGCGAGCGCCGCGGCCGACCCGTTGGCGTGCGGCTTGAGCCGTTCGGCGCGGTCCTCCGCTTCGGCCCACTGCCGCCACGCCACCCGGTCGACCGCCGCCTGCAACACGTCCGCGCCCACCGCCCCGCCGTCCACGGGAGACGCGGCTTCCGCCGCCTGCGTCTTCATGAAACGCCGGACGTAATGCGGCCCGCCTGCCTTGGGACCGGTGCCGGACAGGCCCTCGCCGCCGAACGGCTGGGACCCGACCACCGCGCCGATCTGGTTGCGGTTGACATAGACATTGCCGACATCGACCCGGTCGACGATCCGCTGGACCCGGGCATCGACCCGCGTGTGCAGACCGAAGGTCAGGCCGTAGCCGCGGGCATTGACCGCATCGACCACCGCGTCGATCTCGTCGGCCCCGAAGGTCGCCACATGCAGGACGGGCCCGAAGATCTCGCGCTCCAGTTCCTCGATGCCGCTCAGACGAAACACGCTCGGTGGAACGAACCGCCCGTCCTCGGGCGGATCGAGCCGCTTGAGCAGGCGGCCTTCGCCGGCGAGCCGCGCGCAATGGGCATCGATCCCGGCCTTGGCCTCCGCGTCGATCACCGGGCCGACATCGCTTGAGAGCAGCCAGGGATCGCCGACGCTCAGTTCGTCCATGGCGCCCGTGAGCATGGCGATCACACGCTCCGCCACATCCTCCTGGACATAGAGCATGCGCAGCGCCGAGCACCTCTGGCCCGCGCTCTGGAAAGCGGAGGCAATGATATCGCGCACCGCCTGTTCCGGCAGCGCGGTGGAATCGACGATCATGGCGTTAAGCCCGCCGGTCTCGGCAATCAGGGGCGCGTCGGGCGCCAGGTTCAGAGCCATGGTCCGGTTGATCAGCTGGGCGGTTTCGGTCGAGCCGGTGAAGCAGACGCCGGATATGCGCGGATCCGCCGTGACCGGCCCGCCGACCTCCGCGCCACCGCCCGGCAGAAGCTGGATCGCGGCCTCAGGCACGCCCGCCTCGTGCATCAGTGACACCGCCTTGGCGGCGATTAGCGGGGTCTGCTCGGCCGGTTTGGCGATGACCGCATTGCCGGCGGCAAGCGCGGCCAGGATCTGGCCGGAGAAGATGGCGAGCGGAAAGTTCCACGGCGAGATACAGGCGATCACGCCGCGCGGTGCCCCTTCGTCTCCGACGCGCACCGCCTCGTTGGCGTAATAGCGGGCGAAGTCCACCGCCTCGCGCACCTCGCCGACCCCGTCGAGCAGGGTCTTGCCCGCCTCGCGCGCGGCAAGGGCGAAGAACTCGGGCGCATGGGCCTCATAGAGATCCGCCACCCGGCGCACGCAGGCGGCGCGCTCCCCGACCGGCAGCGCCGACCATGCCCGGAAGCCTGCTTCGGCGGCGGCCAGGGCGGTTTCGATGTCGCCAGGCGAAGACGGGGTCACCTGTCCGACCACATCGCCCGGCCGCGCCGGGTTCTCCACCGTGTCGGTGGCGGCGCCCTCGACCGGCCCGGCGATCATCGGTCCCGCCGTCCAGACGCGCTCCCTGAACGGCGCACGGGCCGCCTCGATCGCGTCGACCGTTATCGGATCGGTGATGTCCCAACCCTGGGCGTTCTGCCTGCCCCAGCCGAAGATCTCGGAGGGATGGGCGATGTTGGGGTTGACGATGTCGTCGCCCAGCGCCTCGACCGCCTCGAACGGATCGCGCGCGATCTCCTCCGGTGCGATCGAGGCGTCGACGATCTGGTTGACGAAGGAGCTGTTGGCGCCGTTCTCCAGAAGCCGGCGCACCAGATAGGCGAGCAGGTCCTCATGGGCGCCGACGGGAGCATAGATCCGGCAGCGCGTGCCATGCTCGCCGAGCACAGCGTCGTGCAGCGCCTCGCCCATGCCGTGAAGCCGCTGGAACTCGAACGCCGTGCGGTCCCGTGCCAGATGCAGGATGGTCGCGACGGAATGGGCGTTATGGGTCGCGAATTGCGGATAGATCCGGTCGGTCAGCCCTAAGAGTTTCTGCGCACAGGAGATGTAGGAGACATCGGTGTTGAGCTTGCGCGTGAACACCGGGAAGCCGTCGAGGCCGAGCACCTGGGCGCGCTTTATCTCCGTGTCCCAATAGGCGCCCTTGACCAGGCGCACCATAATCCGCCGGTCGAGCCTGGCCGCGAGATCGTAGAGCCAGTCGATCAGCGGCGCGGCGCGCGGGCCGAAGGCCTGCACCACCACGCCGAAACCGTCCCAGCCGGCGAGCGCCCCGTCCGACAGGATGGCCTCGATCACGTCGAGCGAGAGGTCGAGCCTGTCGGCCTCCTCGGCGTCGATGTTGAACCCCATATTGGCGGACTTTGCCAGGAGCGCCAGCGACCGCGCCCGGGCCATCAGTTCGGTCATCACCCGGTCGCGCTGGCCGAACTCGTAACGCGCATGAAGCGCCGAGAGCTTGACCGAGATGCCCGGGTTCATGCGGATGTCGTCGGAGGTGCAGCGCGGCGCGAGCGCGGTGATCGCGTCGGAATAGGACAGATGATAGCGCTTGGCATCGGCATCGGTGCGCGCCGCCTCGCCCAGCATGTCGTAGGAATAGGTGTAGCCCCGCTCTTCCATGGCCGCTGCGCGCCCGGTCGCGTCTTCGATGGTCTGGCCGAGCACGAACTGGCGGCCGAGCTCCTTCATCGCCTGGCCGACGGCGGTGCGCACCACCGGTTCGCCGAGCCGCTTGACCACGCCCTGGATGGCGTTCACCACGCCTTCCTCGTCGAGCGGTGCCAGCACCTTTCCGGTCAGCATCAGCGCCCATGTCGAGGCGTTGACCAGAGACGAACTGGACTGGCCCAGATGGGCGCCCCAGCGTCCGGGCGTGATCTTGTCTTCGATCAGGGCGTCGACGGTTTCCGCATCCGGCACCCGCAACAGCGCTTCGGCCAGGCACATGAGCGCGACGCCTTCCTTGGTCGAGAGGCCGTATTCCCCGAGGAAGCTCTCCATCATGGTCGGCTCCGACGCAGTCCGCACCGTGCGCACCAGATCGGCCGCCTCCGCCGAGATCGCCTTGCGCGCCTCGGCGCCGAGGCCTGCATCCTCGATCAGGCGGCTCACCGCCTCGGTCTCGTCCGCCAGATAGGCGTGCCGCACGGCAAGACGCAGATCGTCCGTGCCGGGGACAACCTTGAGG
>JBPCWF010000093.1:0-10154 GCA_051009775.1 Hyphomicrobiales bacterium
GATAGGGCGCGGGGAAGGCATCGGTCGGACAGATGTCGAGGCATTTCCGACACGAGCCGCAATGATCCGCCTCGCCCGTGTCCGGCGGCAGCTCGGCTGAGGTGAAGATGCTCCCCAGGAACAGCCAGGAGCCGAGATCGCGCGACACAAGGTTGGTGTGCTTGCCCTGCCAGCCGATGCCGGCGGCCTGGGCCAGCGGCTTTTCCAGAACCGGCGCGGTGTCGACGAACACCTTGACCTCCGCGCCGGCCGCGCCGTGCAGCCAGCCGGCGGCCTGTTTGAGCTTGCCTTTCAGGAGGTCGTGATAGTCGCGGCCGCGGGCATAGACCGAGATCGTCGCGCGGTCGCGCCTGGCGAGCCCCGCCAGAGGGTCGTCGGCCGGTCCGTAGTTCATGCCGGCCATGATCACGGTGCGGGCGTCCGGCCACAGCGCCTTCGGGTCGGCGCGCCGCTCCGCATTGGCTTCCATCCAGGCCATGTCGCCGTGCCAGCCCCTGGCGAGGAACCGCTCAAACCGACCGCCGGCCGCCGCGATGGCGCCGGGGCTTGTGAAGCCGACGGCGTCGAAGCCGGCCTGCCCGAGCCGGCGCCGGAGTTCGTCCTTGAGTTCGATGGCGTCCATGATGACCCCGGAGATGGCTAGAAATCCAGGTCGGCATAGCTGCGCGGCGGGCGGACGCCCCTGATCTGGTCGGCAAGCAGGGGCCGGAAGCTCGGGCGCGACTTGATTTTCGTGTACCAGCCCTTGGCGGCCGGCGCCTGGCCCCAGGGCACGTCGCCCAGATAGTCGAGGCAGGACAGATGCGCCGCGGCGGCGAGGTCGGCATAGGACAGAAAGTCTCCGGCGAGCCAGCGACGGGCATCGGCAAGTTCGCCGATATAGTCGAGATGGCGCCGGATGCTGGCGGCGCCCGCGCGCATCGCCCCCATGTCGGGAGAGCCGCCGCCCTGCTGCGGCGTCATGAACCGGCGGTCGACCTTTTCGAACAGGAGCTTGCCGGTGACCTCGCGCTGGAAGCGCACGTCGAACCAGGCGACCAGACGGCGGACCTCGGCGCGCTCAAGCGGCGCCCGGCCGATCAGGCTCGGTTTCGATCCTTCACCGGCGACAGTCTCGTCGAGATATTCCGAGACCGCTTCGACGCCGCAGACATGGGCGCCGCCGTCGTCCACGAGCACCGGAAGCGTCGGTGCCGGATTGAACGCGGTCACGCCCTTGGACAGGGCCCAGGGCTTTTCCTCGCTGAGTTCCGCTTCGACATCGAACTCGCCGAGCGCAAGCCTGATGCGGCGGGAGAACGGGCAGAGCGGAAAGTGGAACAGTTTGGGCATGATGGGGATGGCGGGTATCGCGACTGAAGTGTTTCCGTTGGTTACCTTAACGGTCCATCTGGAGCATACGTGTTGCCGCCGAATCCCATCCGATATAGAACCTGCTCGCTCGACCGACAAGGTGAATCGCGACATGCCCGGAGTGCCGACACCCTCTTGCAACGCCCGCCGCTTCGGCGCAAGGCGCCGCGCGCAACCGAACAGGATGCTCCGCAGTGCCGTTTGATCAGCTCATCTTCCTCGCCATCGTCCAGGGGCTGACGGAGTTCCTGCCGATCAGTTCGTCCGGCCACCTCAACCTGGTCCACCTCCTGACCTCGTGGGAGGATCAGGGCGCGCTGCTCGATGTGGCGGTCCATGTCGGCAGCCTGTTCGCGGTCATGATCTATTTCTGGCGCGACATGGTGATGTTCCTGCGCGCGCTGTGGCATGTGGCACGCGGCAAATACACACATGACGCCAAGCTCCTGGTCAAACTGGTCGTCGCCTGCATTCCGATCTTCGCGGTCGGCTATGTGGTGATGGCGCTCGATCTGATCGACCAGCTGCGCACGCTGGAGGTGATCGCCTGGGCGAACACGCTGTTCGCCATCTTGCTGCTCGTGACCGACCGGGTCGGCATGACCGTGCGCCGGGTCGAGCACGTCACCATGTCGGACGCGGTTCTGGTCGGTGTCGCCCAGGTCTTCGCGATCGTTCCCGGTGCCAGCCGCGCCGGCGTCACCATGTCGATGGCCCGCCTGCTTGGCCATGAACGGCGCGAGGCGGCACGGTTCTCGATGCTGCTCTCGATCCCGACGATTATGGGCCTCGGCGTCGTGACCGCCTACAAGCTGAACAAGACCGGCGATCTCGCGCTGCAGAGCGACGCCCTGATCGCGGCGGTCCTGTCGTTCGGCGCCGCGCTGGTGTCGATCTGGTTCATGATGGCGCTGCTCAAGCGCACCTCGCTCCTGCCGTTCGTGCTCTACCGGCTGGCGCTGGGCGGCCTGCTGTTCGGCCTGGTCTACGACTGGAATTCCTTTTTCTAGGAGCTGTTGTCCTCGGTCGAATGCGGCCGGTGGAACTGACCGGCCTTGCGGAACCGCTCGAGATATTCCGGTACGATCGCCTCGACCGCCTGCGGCGTGATGCCGAGCCCCTGCAGCGTGCGGCCGTCGCGTTCTGCCGCCTCTGCGACCACATTGTCATGCTGCAGCATGGTGACCTGATCGATGGTCAGCAGCGGCTTGGGCAGGAGCTGCAGGAACGCCGCCTGGACCTTGGCCACGCCGAACGGCAGAGGCACCAGCGGCCGGCGGCGCTCGATCGTGCTCAGGATGAATTCCAGCACCTGCCTGAAGCTCAGAACCTCGGGCCCGCCCAGTTCATAGGTCTGCCCCTTGGTCTCGTCGCGTTCCAGGACCGCGCATACCGCCGCGGCGACATCTCCGACGAAGACCGGCTGGAACCGCGTCTCGCCGAAGCCGACCAGCGGCATGGCGGGCGAAAAGCGGGCCATGGACGCGAACCGGTTGAAGAAGTCGTCCTCCGGACCGAACACGACGGACGGCCGCAGAATCGTGGCGTCTGGGAAATGGTCGCGAACCGCCTGCTCGCCGGCGGCCTTGGTGCGGGCGTATTGCGCTTCGGCTTCGGCGTCGGCACCGATTGCCGACATCTGCACCATGCGCCCGGCGCCGGCATCGGCCGCCGCCTGTGCCGCCGCCCGGGCGCCGAAGACGTGGATCGCGTCAAAGGTCTGCTGTCCGCTCTCATAGAGCAGGCCGGCCAGATTGATCACCGCGTCGGCGCCCTCGCAGGCCTCGGCGACCGAATTCGGGTAGCGAAGGTTCGCCTGGACCGCGTGGATCTGTCCGACACCGCCCAGGGGCTGGAGATGGCCCGCCAGGTCCGGCCGCCGCACCGCGACGCGCACGCGATAGCCCTTGCGCGCCAGAGCCCTGACTATGTGGCGGCCGACGAAGCCCGAGCCGCCGATCACCGTCACCAGTCCTTCATACATGTGCTGTCTCGCCAAATGCCCACATTCACTGTCCCCGCGCCGAAACCGGCGGCGGGATCACCGTTCATGGTCATAGCTCAAGACGCCGGTGAGGTACAGAGTGCGGCGCGGCCGGCAACATGGTGTTGACAAAGAATGTGCCGACAACTTAAGTCTGCACGCGAAAAGCCCAGGTGGCGGAATTGGTAGACGCGCTAGCTTCAGGTGCTAGTGGCCGTATGGTCGTGGAAGTTCGAGTCTTCTCCTGGGCACCATTCCTTTGACAGCCGTCGATGGCGCCGGCTGACGGCCCCTCAGACGCAGTCATATATCCCGATGACAATCACACTGCACCAAGGCGACCTCCCCAGTTCGGTGGAGCTTGGCCCGGCCGTCGCGGTCGACACCGAGACCATGGGGCTGAGGCCGCATCGCGACAAGCTGTGTCTGGTCCAGCTGTCTTCGGGTGACGGATCGGCTCATCTGGTGCAGGTCGACCGCACCAGCTACGAGGCGCCGAACCTGCGTCGCCTGTTCGCAGACGACGCGACGCTCAAGCTGTTCCATTTCGCCCGTTTCGACATGGCGGTGATCGAGAAATATCTCGGTGTCATGCCGGGTCCGGTCTACTGCACCAAGATCGCCTCGAAACTGGTGCGCACCTATACCGACCGGCACGGCCTGAAGGACCTGTGCCGGGAGATCCTGAGCATCGACCTGCCGAAGGTGGTGCAAAGCTCCGACTGGGGCGCCGAAACGCTGAGCCAGGCGCAACAGGAATATGCCGCCGGAGACGTGCTCTACCTGCACCGGCTCAAGGCGGGGCTGGACGAAATGCTTGCGCGCGAGGGCCGCGCCGACCTGGCCGAGGCCTGTTTCGGCTTCCTTGCGACCCGGACAAGGCTCGACCTGGACGGCTGGTCCGACGAGGATATTTTCGCTCACTCATCGGGAAACTGAGTGCAGATCCGGATTTGCACGCCCAACTGATTCCCGCGCGCACGATATAATTGTGCGCGAAACCACAAATCGGACCTATATACTGTTCATCAGGCGTGTGCGGACCGGCGCGTCGTATGCCGGCCTGGGCATTTGGTCAGGGAACAACGGACAGCTCGATGAACGCCGCAACACCGGACGACGAAGCGGATAACGGCCTGGACTTCGACGTCGCGCCGCCACCGCACTTCAGAGTGTCAGCCGCGCTCACGCGGCGCAAACGGTTCGTGTCGCTGATGTCGTGGACCTGCGGCGTGGTCATGGTGTTTTCGGTTGCGACCTTTCTCGTCTATGCCGGGCTGTTCGAAGACGAACCGCCCGACCCCGAGACCCAGATCTCAAGTGACAATCTGAACGACACCCTGAATGTAGGGGAGCTGCAGTTCACCGGCTTCGACAAGAAGAACCAGTCCTATAACGTGTCGGCGACTTCGGCGCAGCAGGACAAGGACAAGCCGAACGTCATCTATCTCGACAAGGTGCGCGCGGAAATCAAGATCCGGCGCAGTGGAGACATCGTGATTGTCACATCTGATCGTGGCACGTACGATACGGAAACCGAAGTCATGGTGCTCAAGGACGACATCAAGATGTTGACCACCAACGGCTACACGGCAAACCTGAAGAGCGCCAAGGTCTGGCTCGATGACGGCCGCGTCGAATCGAGCGAACCAGTGGTGGTGAACATGTCCGACGGCACCATCTGGTCGAACGGCATCGAAATGTGGGATGATGGCAAGCGCATCCGATTCACCAACCGGGTCCGGGTGCTGTTCCAGGGGCGGGGAACGAAGACGGATGCGGGCTGAGGGCGACGGCTGCCGCGCCGCCGCATGGCGACTGGAGGTACTGCGAAATGATACGGCAAGGCTTTTCGATGCACGGAGCGGCCCTGGCGGCCGCGGTTGCGCTGATGCTCATGCCAACGGGTCCGGATCGGGCCGCCGCACAGGACGCCGACAAAGTGGTCGCCGGCGTCCAGGAAGGCGAAGGCAAGGCGGTCGAGATCGAAGCGGACTCGATGGAAGTCAAGCAGGAGCAGAAGCAGGCCGTGTTCACCGGCAATGTCGATGCCAAGAAAGGCAATGTCCATCTGACCAGCGACGAGCTGGTCGTCGACTATGCGGTGATCAAGAAAGGCGAGAAAAAGCGCAACGAGGTGACCCATCTGGACGCCCGCGGCAATGTGATCGTGGTCAGCAAGGGGCAGACGGTCAAGGCCGAGTGGGCGAAGATGGACATGCAGGCCAATACGGTGGTGATGGGAGACAAGGTCACCGTCACCGAGGGCAAATCCGTGATCCACGGCAAGCGTCTTGAAATGAACCTGACCACCGGAAAGAGCAAGATCATCGGCGGCCGCGTGCGCGGCACGTTCTTCCAGTGATTGCACCGGGCCGGGCGGCCATGCGATGCTCCGATGGCCGGCCACCACCTTCATGGAATTTTAATTCAAATAGCGGTCAATAGCGAGGTACGGAGCGACGTGAACAGGCAGTTCACACATCCAGGAACGCAGGCGCCGCGACCGAGAGAGGACGCTGCCCGGCGGTCGGGCGAGAGACGGCATTCGCTGCACGGTGCGGCGAAGACAGCGCCTCCGCTCGAGGGACTTGTGGCTCACTCGGTAGGTAAGAGCTACAAGCGCCGGCCTGTTGTGCGAGGTGTCAGTCTCTCCGTCAGACAGGGCGAGGCTGTGGGGCTGCTCGGACCCAATGGCGCCGGCAAGACGACCGTGTTCTACATGATCACCGGTCTGATACCGGCAGACTATGGATCCATCGCGCTAGACGGCCTCGATCTGACCCATTTGCCGATGTATCAACGAGCTCGCATGGGCATCGGCTATCTGCCGCAGGAGGCGTCCATCTTCCGCGGTCTGACGGTTGAGGAAAACATCCGTGCGGTGCTCGAGTTAGTTGAGAGTAATCGTGAGAAGCGTGAAAACATCTTGGATGGGCTCCTCGAGGAGTTTGCCATCACCCATCTCAGGCGTACGACGGCTGTTGCGTTATCTGGCGGAGAGCGACGGCGCGTTGAAATCGCCCGAGCACTGGCGGCCCGTCCCTCTTTCATGCTTCTCGACGAACCCTTCGCCGGTATTGACCCGATTGCAATCGGTGATATCCGCGCCATGGTGCGACATCTTACCGATCGAGGAATCGGGGTGCTTATTACGGATCACAACGTCCGCGAAACCCTCGAGTTGATTGATCGCGCCTTGATCATCCATGAGGGCAGGGTTCTCATGCAAGGCAGTCCGCGTGAAATAGTCGACAGCCCTGAAGTGCGTCGGCTATACCTTGGGCATGAATTTTCGCTTTAAGGTTTTCAACCAGCCACGCAACTTGCGCACATAACAAAGGTTCTAAGGCGTAATCGATGGCTATGATGCCAAAGCTCGAGCTGCGTCAGGGGCAATCGCTCGTCATGACGCCACAATTGCAGCAAGCGATCAAGCTGCTGCAAATGTCGAATCTCGAGTTGGCGGAATATGTCGAGGCGGAACTGGAGAAAAATCCGCTTCTGGAACGTCGCGAGGAAAAAGAACAACCTGAAATTTCGCGCCCTCAGACAAGCCCGGCCACGTCAATGTCCGGTCAGAGTACGCGCCCGGCGGCAACCGCGGGTGATGGCTTCGATATCGGCGCCAATATTGCCGAGGGAAAAACACTCTACGATCATCTGAACGGGCAGTTGAACATTGCCATAACTGACCCGGCGAGCCTTATGATTGGCCGCCATCTTCTCGGCATGGTCAATGATGATGGTTACTTGAGAGGAGAGCTTGAGCAGGCCGCAGAACAGCTCGGGGCTGATTTAGGCATGATAGAAAGCGTGCTCGAACAACTCCAGGGCTTCGACCCGCCGGGGGTATTTGCTCGCGACCTTCAGGAATGCCTGGCGCTGCAGTTAAAGGAAAAGAACAGGTTTGACCCGGTGATGGCCAAGCTGCTTGCCCATCTCGATTTGCTGGCCAAACGCGATTATCCGCAACTGATGGAGCTTTGCGGAGCCGATCGCGACGATCTCGGCCAGATGTTGGACGACATCCAGAACTGCAACCCACGCCCGGGCGGGGTTTTTGGATCAGTTGTCCTGCAGCCGGTGGTGCCGGATGTTTATGTGCGCGAGGCAGCGGACGGCAGCTGGCATGTGGAGCTCAATTCCGAAACCTTGCCGCGGGTTCTGGTCAATAACAAATATTATGCAACCGTTGCCCCGAAGGCCACGTGCGAGGATGATAAGGAATATATTTCCGGATGTCTGGCAAATGCCAACTGGCTCGTAAAGAGCCTCGATCAGCGCGCTAAAACCATTTTGAAAGTTGCCCGCGAAATCGTCCGCCAGCAAGACAGTTTCCTGGCCTATGGTGTTCAGCATCTGCGCCCGTTGAAGCTGAGAACGGTGGCTGATGCCATCGATATGCACGAATCCACCGTCAGCCGGGTGACCTCAAACAAATATATGGCCACACCGCGCGGCATCGTTGAGTTGAAATATTTCTTTACCTCCGCGATCGCGTCTGCAGAAGGCGGCGAGGCCCATTCTGCAGAGGCCGTGCGCCAGCGCATCAAAGAGCTTATTGAAGGGGAATCTGCCGATAAAATCCTTTCAGACGACAAGATTGTCGACATTCTGAAGGGCACCGGTGTGGAAATAGCCCGCCGCACGGTGGCAAAATATCGCGAGGTCATGGGCTATGGATCATCAGTCCAGCGCCGGCGTGAGAAAAAAGCGCAATTATGAATATATTTATTTGCAGGTGTTGACAGCGGCCTGCACCAGCACTAGTTTCCGCCGCGCCTTTGCAAAGGGGGTTCTTTGGGGGAGGAACTCATGCAAAAACCTAATGGTTGAGGCGCAGGCGTCCCCGCGCTAGACTGGCGCGAAGGCGGGGAGCAGGGAAAAACAAAACCACTTGTCAAACAAGAGGGCCTCTCGGCAAAAAACCCGCGGGCGGCCGGAGTTTCACATGGACGTTCAGATCACCGGTAAAAACATCGACATTGGCGATGTGTTGCGTGAGCAAATAGCACACCGGTTGGAAAATGATGTAACGAAGTACTTTGACGGCATCGTCGACGGTCACGTTACAGTGTTCAAGGAAGCCTCTACATTCCGGTCCGAGTGCACTTTGCATTTGTCGACGGGAATTGTGCTGCAGTCTGAAGGTCAGTCTGTTGATGCATATGAGAGTTTTGATCGGGCAGCAACGCGCCTGGAAAAACGCGTGCGCCGCTATAAACGGCGCCTGAGAGATCATCATGCCCGCCGCGGTTCGCGGCCCATTGAGGGTTTCGATGCGCCTTACTATGTGATCGCGCGCGAAGATGAAGCAAGCGAGGAGCCGGAGGATCTGAACCCTCCGATCATAGCTGAAAATATCTCGAAGATCCGTGAGTTGAGTGTTGGTGAAGCGGTGATGCAGTTGGAACTGTCGGAAAAGCCCGTCATTGTTTTCCGCAATGGCGTTCGCGGCGGCATTAACATTGTTTACCGGCGGGCGGATGGAAATATCGGTTGGATCGATGCCGGACCGGGGAACGAGTGATCCTAAGAAATCGCCGGGAAAGGCCGGTAAAGTTGAGCTGGGACGGAATTGACGGCGCCCTAGGCCGCTCTCAATCCGGTAAGGAGATGCAAAGCTATGCAGCTTTCAGATATTTTAACGCATGATTCGATTGTTCCAGCACTTAGAGCGGGGAGCAAGAAGCAGGTTTTGCAGGAACTGGCGCAAACCGCTGCAGGGATAACCGAACTGCAGGGCCGTGAAGTTTTCGAGGTTTTGCTGCAGCGCGAGCGGTTAGGTTCAACCGGTCTGGGGCAGGGTATTGCGATACCGCATGGTAAATTTGCTTCTCTTGACGGCGTGCGCGGGATTTTTGCACGGCTGTCCCAACCCGTAGAGTTTGACGCAGTGGACGGCCTGCCGGTGGATTTGGTGTTTGTATTATTGGCTCCAGAAAGCGCTGGCGCTGACCATCTTAAGGCGCTTGCCCGTGTATCGCGCCTGCTACGCGAACCCGATATTGTCGAAAAACTCCGCGGTTCCAAAAGCGCCGATGCGCTGTACGCAATTCTCACAGAACCGGCCGCCTCTCACGCGGCCTAAAATCAAAATCAGTTCACATCCACTGCAGTTAGTTCATTTTCGAAGGCGCTGGCCACAGCTCCCTCACGGGTGTCTGTAATGGCGATGGGCGTTCCATCAGCAGCGTGCAAGGCAAACAGCTTCTGAGCGGCGGGAAAATTTGCCATCTGCCCGCCAGAATCGACGATGATTTTGTTGGCGGTCTGGATGGAAATTTCCTTCACATAGGCGATTTCATTGCCGCCAAGGGTGGCAAGGTCGGTATCGCTCATGATCTTTTCAAATTCTGTCTGGGTCATCATGTGTACTCCTAACTAGGACTTGGCCCCGCCAGTTGGTTCGCTAGTGGTCGTTATCTCGACAGTACGGACGATCTTTTCCGGTGCCCGGCGCAGAAGTTCAACCGCCAACAATCCGTTTTCCAGTGTGGCTCCTGTTACTTCCATTCCCTCCGCCAAAACAAACGAGCGGTGGAACTGCCGTGCCGCAATGCCGCGATGAAGGTAAGTGCGCGAGTTATCATCCGACTGCTTTCCATGAATGGTCACTTGATTGTCTTCAACGGTTATTTCGAGGTCATCAGCGGAAAATCCGGCAACCGCCAGCACAATACGCAAGTTTTCGCTGCCGTCACTCTCAACGATACGCTCGATATTATACGGTGGATAGCCATCTCCCGCCGTTTTTGCGGCATTGTCGAGCATACGCTCAATGTCTTCAAAACCCAGCAAATAGGGGCTTGAG
>JBPCWF010000094.1:0-5375 GCA_051009775.1 Hyphomicrobiales bacterium
AGTTCAAGGTCCGCACCGAATACGGCGCGGTGCCCGGCGCCAATCTGCTCGACTGGCCGATCGACCTGGTCGAAATGGCGCCGTGGTACGCCAAGGCCGAGGACAAGCTCGGCGTCACCCGCACCAACAACATCCCCGGACTGCCCGGCAGCAACAACTTCAAGATCATGAAGAAGGGCGCCGATAAACTCGGCTACAAGAACTGCCACACCGGCCGCATGGCGATCAATTCCGAGCCGCGCGACGGCCGCGGCGCCTGCCAGCAGATCGGCTTCTGCTTCCAGGGCTGCAAGACCGGCGCCAAGTGGTCGACGCTTTATGCCGAGATTCCCGAGGGCGAGGAAACCGGCAAACTGGAAGTCCGGCCGAACGCCCAGGTGCTCAAGATCGAGCATGACGACAAGGGCAAGGTGACCGGCGTCGTCTATGCCGACAAGGACGGCAAGCAGCAGGTCCAGAAGGCGCGCGTCGTGTGCGTCGCGGGCAATTCGATCGAGAGCCCGAGGCTGTTGCTCAACTCCGCCTCGTCCATGTTCCCGGACGGCCTGGCGAATTCCTCCGGACAGGTCGGGCGCAACTACATGCGCCATATGACCGGCTCGGTCTACGGCATCTTCGACAAGCCGGTGAACATGTATCGCGGCACCACCATGGCCGGGATCATTACAGATGAGTCGCGCAACGATCCTTCGCGCGGCTTTGTCGGCGGCTACGAAATGGAGACGCTGTCGCTCGGAATTCCGTTCATGGCCGCGTTCCTCGATCCCGGCGCCTGGGGCCGCGAGTTCACGAGCGCCATGGACATGTACGATCACATGGCGGGCATGTGGCTGGTCGGCGAAGACATGCCGCAGGAAAGCAATGCGATCACGCTCCATCCAAGCGAAAAGGACCAGTTCGGTCTGCCGGCGCCCAATGTGCATTTCGACGATCATCCGAACGATGTCGCCATGCGCAATCACGCGTTCAAGCAGGGTTCGGCGGTCTATGACGCGGTCGGTGCGGTGCGCACCCTGCCGACGCCGCCTTATCCCTCGACGCACAATCTCGGCACCAACCGGATGAGCGAGAAGGCGCGCGACGGGGTGGTCAACAAGTGGGGCCAGAGCCACGACATCGCCAACCTGTTCGTGTCCGACGGCAGCCAGTTCACCACCGGCGCCTCGGAGAACCCGACCCTGACGATCGTCGCCCTGGCGATCCGCCAGGCCGATCGCATCGCATCGGAGATGTCGAAAGGCAATCTGTAAGCGCTTGCCACCGCCGGTGTCCGATGTCGGGCGCCGGCGGCGGCCGCTCTCACTCGGAAACCGAGACGATGTAGGTCACCAGGTCCTCGATCTGCTGTGAGCTGAACTGCCATGTGGGCATCGGTTCGTGGCCAAGCGACAGGCCTTCGGCGACCTGGTCTTCAATGCCTTCGAGCGTGAGTTTCGCCTCCAGGGTGCGGAACGGCGGCGATTTCGGATTGGTGCTCTCGCCGTCAGGCCCTATGGCATGGCACTTCGCGCACAAGAGTTCGGCAAGTTCCCTGCCGCGCTCGGTGCTGGCGTTCTCTACGGAACCGGCCCACAGCCACAGTGCGGCCACGACGGCAACCGCGATGGCGCCCAATGTCAGGACAACGGCCGCAACTCTGTGCCGGGTGTGATGCACCGGTGAGGGTCCCTGTGAAGTTCCAGCGAAGCTGACGGCAACCGCGCTCCGGTCGCCTTGACAGAGATCAACCGCCGCCTTGGGGAACGGGGCGGCGGTATGCTTACTCCTTGTCGCGCGGACCGGATCTCGGCTCGGCGCCACCGAAGCTCATGGCGATGCGCATGAACCGGTCGACACCGATCGTGTCGAGATAGGAGTCCATGGCCGCGGAAATGAGATCCTGCTGGGTGCGGTCGGTTGCCTGAGCCGCAAGCTTGAGACGCAGATAGCGTTCCTGCTCGAGGCGCACGCCGACCTTGATCCGCGGCGGCAGCGACTTGCGGCGCTCGATATCCGGGGTCACGGACTTGTGACGCCGGTCGGGCCCGGAGAATGTCGGGGTCTCGATCCACATCGGCTTGGTCGGCTCGCCGCGCTCGATCGCCTCTTCGGATTCCGTATGTTCATCCAGGGTGCGGCGTTCATAGGTCACCGCGGTCGGGATCTGCCCGTTGCCGGCGGCGACGCTCCGCTTGGAGGCCTCCTCGGCGTCGGAGATCGAGACGGTGACCTCTTTCATGTCGTTTTCAGACTGCTGGATCTGCAGCGTGGTCGAGGCTTCCGCCTTGCGCGCTTCGGGCGCCAGCTCTTCCTCGAGCATGTTCGCGGCGCCGTTCACGGGTTGGTCTTCGGCCGGTTTGGGGTTCGCCGCCTCGTCAGCCTCTGTCCCGGCCTCGGCCGGTTCATTGCTGTCGGTTTCGTCGGGAACCTGTTCCAGCCGTTTGACCAGTGCCCTGAAGAGGCCCGATCCGGCCGGCCGCGCGGCAACGGGAACCAGTTCCGGGCCGGTGTCGGCTTCTTCCAACACGGCGCGAACCCGTTCGGTTCCACGTGGCATCAGTGCGGCGGTGAGGGTGCCGAAGCCGTCACTTGACATAGCAACTGTCCTTTGCGATCCGCAGTTAAGCGAGAGGAGCGACGCCGGCTCAGGCATTGACTATGCGCCGGCCGAACGAAGAGGAGCGGCGGCGCATGGCGGTGAGGTTGGTCACCGTCCGGTTCATGTCCGCGGGATCCTCGAGGCCGTTGTCGGAGTCCTCGATACGCATCAGTTTCTCGGAGAGATACTGCCAGACTTCGCCGATCTCCTTGGCCGAAGCACCTTCCGGATTGACCTCCTGGACCGTGCGGCCGTCAATCATGCTGGCGGCGTAGTCGACGCGATTGTGCATGAAGCAGGGCGCGACCGTGCCATGTTGCGACAGGGCAACGGCGGCATCGGACGTGATCCGGGCGCGCGGCGTGGCGCCATTGATGACGAACACCATCGGCTTCTCGTGCCAGTCGACAAGGTCGACCGTGACACCGACGGAGCGGATGTCATGCGGGCTCGGCCGGGTCGGCATAACGACCAGGTCGGCATAAGACAGAGCCTTGGAGATTTCGCGCGTCAGCAGCGGCGGCGTGTCAACGCAAACCAGGCGGCAGCCGTCCGCACGGGCCTGGATCAGGCCGTCGCGAAGATTGGCCAGCTCCAGCTCGATGAAGGACGGGGTTTCGTTCTTGCGTTCCCGGGCCCATTGACCAAGGCTGCACTGCGGATCGCAATCGATCATTGCAACCGGGCCGAAGCCGGTGCGTTCCGCTTCGACAGCTATATGGCCACAGAGAGTGGTCTTACCGGAACCGCCCTTCTGAGACGCAAAAACGATCACACGCATACGACGGACGTTCATTTCGAACCTCCACAGGTTTCAAGATGAGTGAAATGCGGGCTGCAGCCGCCATTGCCGGAACCGACGAAACGCCGCGCCGCAGCATCGCTGCGGTCGTAACCACGATGCAGCTCGCATCGCTCGCCTGTTTCACGCGAATGGCTCAACATGGTGCCTCCCATTTGCAGCCCCTTTGCCCCCTTACACCTGTGCAGGAGAGCCGGTGACTTCGCATCCGGCTGGTGCCGGCAGTTTGCTATGGGGAACAGACAACCGGCATCACTGCCGTCAAACCTGTGCCCTTTCAGTGGAGCAACGTAACGGAGGAGTCTTAAAAAGTGGTCAATATTGGCGGATAACTAGTTGAATTAACTGTATTTTCTAAGAATTGCTTGCAGAATTGTCGAAAATTTTAATTGTCGTTGCAGAAAACTGCGCCGTTTCTCCGGGTCGCGTGGAGTGCATATGTGCACCAGATTGCGCCTGTCATGGCGGCGCTGGGGACGGCGAGGCGGGCCTTTAGGCTTTGCTTGACCCGATATTCATGTAAAACGTCTTAACATGAGCTGGTCGAAACGTGACCGCGGCAAGGGGCGTCGCGGCTATCATCATGGCAATCTGCCCGAAGCCCTGATCAAGGCGGCGCTCGATCTGATCGCCGACAAGGGGCCGGCGGGGTTCACCTTTGCCGAGGCGGCGCGGGCCGCCGGGGTCAGCCCTGCGGCGCCTTACCGCCACTACCGCGACCGCGAAGCCCTGATGGCGGATGTCGCACGCCGCGGCTTCGAGCGCTTCGAGGAGGCGCTGCTGGCGGCGTGGAACGACGGGCTGCCCGATCCTGTTACGGCGTTTCAGCGTGTCGGGCGGGCCTATCTGGGGTTTGCGCGCGACGAACCGGCCTACTATGCCGCCATGTTCGAGTCCGGCCTGCCGCCCGATCTCAACCCGGAACTGGCCCACGCCGCCGACCGCGCCTTTGCCGTGCTGCGCCGGGGCTCGGAAGCCGTGTGTTCCAAACTGCCCGCGGAAAACCGCCCGCCGGCGATGATGATGAGCCTCCACGTCTGGAGCCTGTCCCACGGTATCGCTTCCCTGTTTGCGCGCGGCGACGAAGTGCGCCGCAAACTGCCGATGTCGCCGGAAGACCTGCTTGAAGCGGCCGTGCTGGTCTATCTGCGTGGTCTGGGGTCCGGCGGCGACACCGCTCGCAAGCACTGAGACCGTCAAATTCCGGCTGTTTTGCACCGGATCGCCCTTGACAGAGCGGGGCACACGGCCCATTTATGTAAATGTAAAATACATTAACATGAGGCTCCGATGGAACTTACATCAAAGTTGGACGAATACGGCTGGCCTGCCTGGATTGGTGTCATGGTGCTCGGCTTTGTCGTGTTCTGGCCGATCGGCCTCGCCGTGTTGGCCTATATGCTATGGAGTGGACGAATGGGATGTTGGAAAAGCAAGCGCGCCGGCCGTTGGCACAACAAAGACGCCAATCGCGACCGCAGTGCGCCGCGGTGGGGTGGTGCCCAGTGGAACCATGCTTCGAGCGGCAATCGCGCCTTTGATGAATATCGCGAGGACACACTGCGCCGGCTCGAAGACGAGCAGCGCGAGTTCACAGACTTTCTCGAGCGCCTGCGCCATGCCCGTGACAAGGCCGAGTTCGACCAGTTCATGGCCGAACGCAGAAATCGGGCCGAGGATGCGGATGAAGACAATACGCCCACGGTGCCGGACACCCCCGGGGGCAAGGAAAACCGCCCGCAGGCCTGATCTTTCACCGAACACGTCACGCAAAGCGCCGGATGCACCCCATCCGGCGCTTTCGTTATGCCCAGCGAGCGGTGCTGGCCGGCAAAGGATCTGGCATTCGCACCGCCGACACACTAACGTCACGACCGAATCCAATAAACCGGCTGAACCAATACCCCATTCGGTTGATCCCGGATCTCAACACTAGAGCATGTCTCCCGAAAGTGGGCACCGGTTTCGGGAAAAAGACATGCTTTAACAAAGATC
>JBPCWF010000095.1:0-5174 GCA_051009775.1 Hyphomicrobiales bacterium
TCACACATGTGGTCCCGATGGTCGAGCTGCCAGATGCGGCGATCGAGGCTTATCTGGCCCTCAATGTCGCTGTCGTTGAACGCGTGGTGCGGGATCACGGCGCAACATCCATGCACGCCAATCATGCCGTGCTCATGTCGGTCGTTGCCGAACGCGTGAGCGCTGCGACCGGGGTTCCGTTCGCCATCATGCCGCATGGCAGTGCGATCGAGTATGCCGTCAAGAAGGACCGCCGCTTTCACGCGCTGGCGGCCAGTGCGTTCGATCGGGCGGCCCGCATATTCGTCATCGGCCCGGAAATGCACAGGCGGGTCATTGACGTCTTTCCGGATCGGATCGGGGCCGATCAGATCGGCATCGAGTCGCGGATTTCGGGCCTCCACCTCGGGGTGGACACGGAGGCGTTCTCAGTGGTCGACCGGAAAGATCGTGCCGCTCGTATCGCAGCACTGGCGGGGCTCTTGAAACATTTGCAGCGCGGAAAGCAACCGGAAGCAGACCTGCGTCTTGCCGCGCGGCTCGAAACCGATATCGGATCAGGGGCGTTGCTGGCGACCGTGCAGGATGTGAGAGGCTACAACGAAAAACTGCCCGATGCGGGGATCGAGGCAAAGCTTGAGAGCGTCGATTGGGAGCGCGACGAGATCTTGCTGTTCGTCGGCAGGTTGATCGCGAGCAAAGGACCGCAGAACATTGTCGCGGCGCTGCCGCGCATCCTGGTGTCGAAACCCCGCGCGCGTCTCGTCGTCGTGGGCCATGGACCGCTCAGGGAAGTCCTGGAGGTGTTTCTTTGGGCGCTGGAACGCGGCGACCGCACGCTGGCCGAAAACATCGTGCGATGGGGCAGCACGCTCGAAGGCGGAGAGGCGGCGCCCTTCGAAGAAATCCGCCGCTATTTCGAAGCGCTGACGTCCCGCGGTGAGCTCAATGACTATTTCGAGACCGCGCAGCGGCTGATAACGCCGGAGCGCGTGATCTTCACCGGCTACCTCACGCATGCGGAGCTCAAACACCTTATGCCCTGCTGCGACGTGGCGGTTTTTCCCTCCGTTGTGGCTGAAGCCGGGCCGCTCGTTTTCCTGGAGGCCCTGGCGTCGGGCGTTTTCCCGCTGGGTACGTATTTCGCCGGCATGGCCGCGAGTATCGATTCCGTGGCCGGCGACCTGCCAGCGGAAGATGCCGCGCTCATGAAGTTGAGCCCGGAGCCATCCCGTACCGTCGACGACATCATCGCCAATTGCACAAAGGCGTTGGCGCTGGGCGGTATCCACGCAAAGAGGCTGCGCCGCGCGGTGGTGGCACGTTACGATTGGATTGAGGTGGCCCGCAAGCTCGCCCGGGAACTGGCCGCGCTGAAGTCCTAAAGCGTGTCTCCCGAAAGTGGACACCGGTTTCGGGAAAAAGACATACTTTAACAAAGAACTAGGGCGATGACGCGAATCAGGATGATCGCGACATGCTCTAGTCGATTGCGATCTCCGCCAGGATCCAGTCCCGGAACGCCTTGACCTTGGGGCTGTCGGCGTCGCGCTCGGGATAGACCAGATAGTAGCTGAACGCGGTCTGCTCGCAGATCGACGGCCCGAACGGCCGCACCAGGCGCCCGGCCTTGATGTCGTCGGCGACCAGCGACCCGCTGACCAGTGCCACGCCCTGGCCCTCGATCGCGGCCTGGACGGTCATGCCTTCTATGGTGAACCGGGGCCCGCGCTCGGCGTCGATGCCGTCGACGCCCGCCGCGCGCAGCCACATGCGCCAGTTGGGCGCGGCCTCGCTTTCCATCTTCCACTGGACGTGGAGCAGGGTGTGATGGCTGAGATCCTCCGGTTGACGCAGGGGATGCGGGCCTTCGAGCAAAGCCGGACTGCACACGGGGAACGCGACCTCCGCCATCAGCGGTTCGGAAACGAGGCCCGGATAGGTGCCGCGGCCATAGCGCAGCGCGATGTCGACGCCGCCGTCGGAAAAATCGATCAGGGTATCGGTGGCGTCGATGCGCACGTCGAACTCGGGATGGGCGGCGTTCAGGCGGTCGAGCCTTGGCACCAGCCACTTGGCGCCGAACGAGGGCGGTACGCTGACGGTGAGAATGCCGCCCGGCTCATGGTCGCGAAGTCTGGCCATGGCCTCGGCCAGCTTGTCGAACCCCTCGCGCAGGGGCGGCAGCGCCGCCTGGCCGGCATCGGTCAGCATCAGGGCCCGGGTCAGGCGGCGGAACAGCTTGGTACCGCAATGTTCCTCGAGCAGCTTGATCTGCTGGCTCACGGCAGCCGGCGTCACATGCAGTTCCTCCGCGGCCTTGGTGAAACTCAGATGGCGGGCGGCGGCCTCGAAGGCCCGGAGGCTGTTGAGCGGCGGCAGCGGGCGGTTCATATCCTAGGCTCCCAAACGACATAGAATTTCTAATCTATATGGCAACAATTTCTCGTTTGTAAAGCGCCGGCCTGAAGCTCATTTATGAAATCAGAGAACCGCATACGCCTGAATGAGCAGGACGTATGATCAACTACAGCTAAACCGTTCGAGGTCTTGGCTGTTCCAGCCGAAGGAGGCTGATCATGGCATTTCACTATATCTGGATGAGCACGGATCCCCACTTGCGCGGCCATTTGCGTCGGGCCAACGAAGAGCGCTCGGCGGCCTTCTACGCCGCTTTCGCAACGCTGCGGAACGGTCTGGCGGCCGGCGGGGACGCTGTTTCCCGGGCTTTTGACTGGTTGAACCGCAGGCACAAGGAACGCGTCGCGATCAGTGAGCTCTACGCGCTCGATGACCGTACGCTGAGAGACATCGGTGTGCCGCGCGGCGAGATCCGCTCGATTGCCCGCGCCCTCGCCGACGGCGTCGAGGAGCCCCGTCCGCGGGCCGTGGCGATGAAAAAGGCGGCGCGCGATAAAGCCACTGAGCCGGGCCCGAAACAGAAGCCGGCCTGGCTGCACGGTGTCGTTGAAGGCGGCGGTGCCTCGGCAACGGCGCAAACCCCACGGCAAGCAGGTGCCGGCCGGAAAGCTTCGGTGGATCGCCGGGACCGTGCCGCCGGGTGCGGCTGAGCCGGGACGCCACCGGCGCTCTGACCGACAGACAATCCAGCAACGAGGAGACAGGACCATGAACCAACAGGTCGCACATTCCACCCCTTCCATCGACGCGCCGGTGCCCGGCGTGCCGGCAAGCGTGGAGGCATCGCTCAGCTATATCGTCAGGACCGACGGCAAGCCGGCGATCGACACCACCAGGCCCAACGACCGGGTCGATCACAATGCGCACTGGTCGGCCTATTCCGTGGAGATCGAAAACGGCCGGCTGAGCGGCGGTTTCTCGCTCGATCGCGAAGGCTTCGCGTTCACCCGCCACGGCACGGCGGTCACGGACTTCGATGACGAAGACGAGATCAGGCGTGTCTACTATCCGGAGATGGAACGTCTCCTGGAGCGTGAGACCGGCGCCGGCCGTGTTCACGTGTTCGATCACAATGTGCGCAGGGACGGCGGCGTTCCGGCAGACGGGGAAAACGTGCGCCAGCCGGTGCGCCGGATCCACAACGACTATACGCTGAACTCCGCGCCGCGCCGGATCGAGGATCTTCTCGGGCCGGAACAGGCGAAGGCGCTCAAGGGCAGGCGCGTCGCCATGGTCAATGTGTGGCGGCCGATCCGCGGACCTGTCGAGACCGCGCCTCTGGCGCTCGCCGATGCCTCAAGCGTTCCGTCCGAGGACGTTGTCGCTGCGGATCTGATCTATGCCGACCGTGTCGGCGAGATCTACTACGCGGCCTACAATCCGGCGCACCGCTGGGTCTATTTCCCGCAGTTGGAGCGCGATGAGGCGCTGCTGATCAAGGGCTACGATACCGCCGATGACGGCCGCGCCCGGTTCTCGCTGCACACCGCCTTCGACGATCCGACATCGCCGGAGAACGCGGCGCCGCGCGAAAGCATCGAAGTGCGGGCGCTCGTGGTGTTCGAGTGACCGGCTATCGGCGCAGGAACCGCAACAGCTCGGCGACCATCATGATGCTGAACGGAAAGGCGCCGAGCGTGTAGTGACCGCAGGGCAGCACGCGCCATCTGAGATCGGCGCCCGCTGTCTTGAGGGCGCCGGCATAATCGGACGCAAGCCCGAACCGCACCACAGCGTCGCGCCTGCCCGACACCATGAGGAGCGGGGTTCCGCTGGCCGCGAACCGGGTGACGAAGTTCAAGGGGCTGATGACCGCCCACGCTTGCCTGAGCTGCTCGATCGAGATGTGGTCTTCGATCGTGCGCCGGATGTGGGCGGTCGCCCGGCCAGTCCAGACCGTGTCGGCGAAATCGCCCGCGGTCAGCAGCAGGGCGCAGCGTGAAATGCGCGGATCGAACGCCGCGGTAAGCGATGCGACGCAGGAGCCGAGGCTTGCGCCGACCAGATGCACATCCGCATAACCGCTGTCCTTGAGCCATCCGGTCAAGGTTCTCGCATCCACGACCGCCTGTCTTACCGAACGGATCGCGGCGCCGAGATCGGCATTCAGAAACGCATTCGCGACCTGCGTGTGAGACGAAGACGACCGCGGCACGTGATGGGGCAGCGTCAGGATGAAGGCGTCGAACCCGAACCGGGCGAGCGCGGTTGCGAGCGCGAGATAGTGGTCCTGCAGTGCGTTCCAGTGCGGAATGATGATCACCGCCTTGTCGGCAGCCCGCCGCCGTTCGACGACGTGCACGCAGACGGTGTCGTTTGCCGTCCCATCCGGGTGTGCCGATGAATAAGTTAGGCTGCGGCCGTCGAGTTTGAAATCGCGGTTGCGCGCGCGGACGGCATAGAAGTCGTCCGCGCTTGCCACGACACGCTGAACGGCCGCCACGAAGTCGTCGACACCGGCATGCGCAGGACCCGCGGGCCAGTCGAACGACCCGAGACGAAACGCACCACAGTCCTTGAAGTCTTCTTCGGCGAGCGCGTGCCGTTCCTCGCTCGCGGCGAAATACCGGTCCAGGAGCGTCAAGCGATGTGCCCGCCGGGTGCGCGCCGTGTCCGCAGGCCCTTTTGGATGGCGCCTTTCACCCCCACCGCCGCCATGACCGCGAGGACCATGAAACCGGCACTGGTGTAAACCGTCCCGAGCAGGATGACCACCATCACGACGCCCATCGTGCCGACGCTCGGCATCACCGCGGGAACGAAATTCGTCGCCT